>JBLIFI010000041.1:0-17603 GCA_047633715.1 Flammeovirgaceae bacterium | reverse complement strand
TAGACCATCCCGAAATTCCACTGCACAATAATCAATCGGAACTTGTCGCCAGAATCCAAGTCCGAAAAAGAGATATTTGCCTGCATACAATGACTCATATCGGTACACAATTGCAAGATGCTCTTATGAGTGTGATATACACCTGCAAGTTGCATAAACAAAATGCTTTTGCATATATTCGGGATAGAATCTCTGGAAAAAACACTCTTTACCTGCCCGATTTAGTTCGTCAGAAGATAAATTCTGGCTAAATTTGACCTCAGCAATATTTCTTGGATAGTGATAAATTCGACATGGCAACGAAGCAATTTACCATGCCCTTTTGAGGGGATACAATTTTAATCTCTACAAGTTAAAACAAATTCAACACTATGGCTAATTTAAGTAAATGATATTTTCCGTAATACATTGACAAGTCGGATAAACAGTATTCTTGTAGATTGGCAATATACAAAATCTACAAAAATCATAAAATTCATACAAAGTCTTTGCAATACCCAGAAGAGAACATTTACTTTGGGCTGGATAAAAAAAAAGGTTCTATCGTGAATTTGGGTATTGAGTGCAATTCATGATTTTGCAGTTTAAGTTATTAGGTTCAAGTGTGGACGCTTGGGAAGCCCCGCTTGAACCAGTTTTATTGCTTGTTTTTCGAGTTTTAACAAACCCGAAAAACAAGATAATTTCTTCAAATCTTAGTTTTGTTATACCTTTTAACCAAATTCACGATAGAGCCAAAAAAAATGCGTAATTACAACGATAAGCATTTATCAGATTTTTTTCTAAAAACTACTACATATAAAACGATTTCACATAGTCAGAAAAACCTTCAAAGTTGAAAAAGATAAAATGAACAGTATAGAACTCAATAATCATATAATATCTAATATGCTTATATTCAACAGGTTATTATTTTTTTAAATCAAAACAAATTAAATTTTATCGGTCAATTGGAATTTAGGCATTCTTTTTGGATTCATTTTTGTAATTGGATTACGAGTTAAATTCTGTGAAACGGTGAACTAATAAAAAAACAACTTTTCGCAAACTAATTGTCGGTCGAACTACGAAAGAAAACAGATAAACGCAAATCTTAGAAATATCATGGTTAGATTAAGTCTATCAAAAACCCTTCTCTACATTGCTGTTTTAGGAGCAATAAGCTTACAAAGCTGCAACAAGATTTTTGGAGGTGGAGGTTTTAAAGAAACAGGAGAGGTAGGAGAGCTCACAGGTGTACTCGAAAGAGACGGCTGGCAGCAAACAATTCCCTATGGAATGACACTTGTGCCATCAGGAACGTTCCACATGGGACAAGCGGATGAAGATATTACTTCTTCTAAAATCAACATGAACAAGCAAATCACCATTGGTGGCTTTTACATGGATGAAACCGAAATTACCAACAATGAGTATCGTCAGTTCATGAACGCATACTTAGGAGATGGCTCTGGAGGTGGGATTTCAGACACAAGTTCTGTTTGGGACGCAAACCGTGTCATGGAAGAACTTTATCCTGACACAGCAGTTTGGATGAGTGATTTCGCTCACCACATGGGAGACCCAATGACACAGTATTATTACATGCACCCAGCATTTGATGATTACCCTGTTGTTGGAATCACTTGGACTGCATCTAAAGAATTTTGTAAGTGGAGAACAGACCACATGAACGCATTCCGTAGAGAAGAAGGATTGTTTGATTTACCTAACTTCCGTTTGGCTTCTGAAGCAGAATGGGAATATGCGGCAAGAGGTGGTAGAGATATGGCTAAGTACCCTTGGGGTGGGCCTTATATGAGAAATTCTAAAGGTTGTGCTTTGGCTAACTTTAAGCCAGGAAGGGGGAACTATTATGATGATGGTTTCCAATATACTTCTCCAGCAGGTTCTTACTTCGCCAATGACTTTGGCTTGTACGATATGGCAGGAAATGTAGCAGAATGGTGTGAAGATGCTTACCACCCAGCAAGTTATCCAATCGTTTGGGATTTGAACCCAACCTACTTTGATGAAAATGAGCCAAGGAAATTAATAAGAGGCGGTTCTTGGAAGGATATTGCTTTTTATAACGAAACAGGAACAAGAAATTACGAATATCAAGATACTTCTCGTTCATTTATCGGTTTCAGATGCGTAATGACTTACCTAGGTCGTTCTTCTGGATATGAATTCTAAAAACATTTGATAGAGATTGTCTCTAGCAAATTTTACCCGCAGACTTTTACGTTTGCAACCTGTGGAAATATTTTACATCTTACTTCAATGGATTTGTTCACAATTGGAAAAAAATCCATATAATTGTGTAATTGAATAATCCAGAGTTTTAAGAACCTATCTTAAACTTATTTAACCTAATTAAAAGCAATTCGAAAGATGATGAAAACAGAATCTAAACTCAATTGGTTTTACCGAGTAGTAATTCCTAAAGCCACATCAGTTGGTGCAGCCGTTGTTGTTGTTGGTGCATTATTTAAAATTGAGCACTTGCCAGGTGCTGGTGTTATGCTTGCTGTTGGTCTATTGACTGAGGCTGCAATTTTCCTTTTTGGTCTTTTTCAGCCATCTCCTCCACCAGAGGCACACTACGAATGGGAAAAAGTGTATCCAGGATTAGCTGATGATACAATCAAGCCAGTTATTCAACAAGGCGGAAAGAAGTTGCCTGTAAGAGACGATAAGACAGCTATCGCTTTGGCAGCTATGGAATCTCAACTAGCTTCTGCTGTAAAGCCAGAAATGTTGAAAAATTTTGGTGCAGGAATGGAGAGTTTAACAAAAACTGTTGGTCAAATCAAAGATGTAACTAACACTACTGTTGCTTCTGAGGCTTATACCAAAAGTTTGACTACTGCTACTAAATCAATGGGAGATTTGAATAGTGCATATTCTAAAACATTGGGTGCTATGTCAGAAATGGCAAACGCTACTAAAGATGCAAAAGAGTATCATTCTCAAGTTCAGGTTATTACTAAAAACTTGGGCGCATTGAATGCTGTTTACGAAATGGAATTGAAAGATGCGAATAGCCATTTGAAAGCTATGAACAAATTCTATACGAACTTGACTACTGCTATGGAATCTATGTCAGATGCAAGCAAAGAATCTCAAGTGTTCAAAGACCAAATGAAATCATTGACTACTAATTTGACTCAGTTGAATAAAGTATATGGTAATATGTTGTCTGCTATGAAAGGTTAATTGACCTTACTACTTATTATTTAATGTTTAACATAAAAAATTAAGAAACATGGCAGGAGGAGCAAATGAGAGTCCGAGACAACGGATGATAGGTATGATGTACCTCGTCCTTACTGCATTACTAGCGCTTCAAGTAAGTAATGCAGTACTAGATAAATTTATATTTATCGATCAGGCACTACAACAATCTACAAAAGTAACTCAAAATACCAATCAAAATATTTTTGATGGTATCACAACAGCAGTTACGGAAAGTGGAAGTAGACCAAAAGATGTAGCAGTCTTAGATAAAGCCAAACAGATAAGTAAGCGAACTGGCGAAATGATGCATGAGTTGGAAGATGTAAGAATCCAATTAACTGACAAGACTGGTGGAATTGACCCAGAAACAGGTCGTTTGAAAGCTGAGAAGGACTATGATAAGTTGATGCTTTATATGATTGGTGACGCAACTAAAGGAACCAAAGGGAGAGGCTATGATTTGGCAGATAAGTTAAATGCTTATGTCGATGAATTGAATACTTTGACTGACGATTCTGTTGGAATTGAAAGAATAGCTAGACCTGCTTCTGAACAGGAATTATTTAAGAATGATCCAGATCAGATGAAGAAAGATTGGGTACAGCTTAATTTTGATCATACTCCTACTGTTGCCGCTATGACAATCATTAGTGAGTTTGAACAAGAGGTTGCCCAAAGACAAGGTACAGCTATGGAGTACTTAGCCAAAAAAGTTGGTGCAGATATTCCTAAATTTGACAAAATTATCGCAGTTGCGACTGCTGAGTCAAGTGTGGTTGCCGCAGGTACAAAATATCGTGCACAAATGTTTTTAGCTGCATCTTCTTCCACCGCTAGACCAAAAATGTCTGTAAGTGGTGCTGCTGGTGGAGTAAAAATGGATAGTGAAGGTGTAGGCTCCATTGAATTTACGGCTCAAGGTGGAAACTATGACAAACAGGGTAACTCTAAGCGTACTTGGAAAGGTAACATCAGTTTAAGATTACCAACAGGTGATACTACTTTCCCAGTCACGCAAGAATATACAGTCGTAAAACCTGTGATTCAAATTCGTTCGGCTTCTGTTTCGGCATTGTATTTGAATTGTGGTAATGAGTTGCAAGTAGATGTACCTGCATTAGGAACAATTTATGACCCATCTTTCTCTGCTGCTGGTGCAGAAACTATTAAAGGAGCTAAGAAAGGTTTAGTAACAGTAGTTCCTAACAGAGCGAAAGTTGCTTTAACTGTATCTAGTAATGGAACTAAAATTGGTGTTGAAAACTTTAAAGTACGTAAAGTGCCAAAGCCTGAAATCGTTCCTTATAGTGGAAACAGACCAATAAATTTGAAACAAGGTGCAGCTGCGCTATCTCTACGTAGTCTTAATATGAAGGCAATAGCTGAAACTGATTTTGCTGCGTTTTTGCCTAAAGATGCAAGATATAGAGTAAGCAAATATGTTGTTACACTTGCAAGAGGAAAAAGGGCTGTAAAGACTATGAATGTAAGTGGTCCTACTGGAAATATTTCTGGTTTAAGTCAGAAAGCAAAGCCAGGAGACAGATTAGTAATTGAAATAAAAGAGGTTCAGAGAATGAATTTCAAAAATAGAACAGAAACGATTGGCGGAATGTCAAACAAGATTTTTACAATACCACTTAACTAAATTATCATTATGAGAAGGATTTCCCTGATGAGTTTTGCTCTCATGTTTTTCGGAATGTCATTTATTTCTGCACAAGAAATTGATGATAGTGGGTACAACTACAATTCTGTAAGACCTATCAGAAGAGCAGATATCATGTACATGAAAACTCTTTGGAGAAGAATGGACTTGAGAGAAAAGCAAAATGAACCTTTTTTTGCAGCTGAAAACGAGATAAGTAAAATCGTTATTGATGCAGTAAAGGCAGGAGTTCTTCGACCATTCATGAACGACTCTTTAACTACTCGAATGTCACCGAGTCAATTCTTGGAAAATCTCAAAGTTCCTGGAGGAGACGAAGGTCTCTCTAAGGAAGATATTGAGATGGGCTTTGGAGCTGGTGGTGATGACGCTTGGGGTGGTGGAGGTGGAGGTGGTGGTGGTGGTGACTGGGGCGACTCAAGTGGTGGTGGTGGCGCTTGGGGTGGTGACTCTGGTGGCGGTGATGGATTTGGTGGTGATAGTGGTGGCGGTGATGGTGGTACAGGTAAGACTGTGTCTGCTGTAGCGGCTGATGAGTTTTTTGCAAAACAGATTCCTATTCTTGAAATTAAGGAAGACTTAATTTTTGATCGAAAGCGTTCAAGAATGTATCATGATATTCAGTCAATCACCTTGGTGATTCCTGGTGAGTATTATCCATCTGGTATTGATAAACCATTGGCTACTTTTTCTTATAAAGAGCTTGTTGAGAATGTTTTTATTGATAATCCACAAGCAATTTGGTTTAACCCAAAAAACACCATTGAAAACCGTAATCTAGCTGATGCTTTTGATCTGAGATTGTTCGATGCACGGATTATAAAATATACCAATCCTAAAGATGACATGATTGAGGATGTTTATAATTCAGACTTAAAACTAAGTCTTGGCAAATCCCAGCAATATGAGCACGATATTCTAGAGTACGAATCAAATATGTGGTCTAATTAAGAAGAATACTCATTCAGCACAAAAAAAGCTCCCTGATTATATAATCAGGGAGCTTTTTTTGTGCTAAAGGATTGTCTCACCTTGAAATAACGATACACTTATGTCAGATTAAAACTTCGAATTAAATTGTCTTCGCTAGTTCTAACCAAAATACTTTAGGAACGTTAATTAAATAAGGTACTGTTTTTTACAGTATAATTTTGCGTTTATGACTTGAATGTAAGCATTCTAAAATCTACACATTCGCAAATTATATCTCCACACAATATGCAGCAGCAATGTGAATATCATCAGATTTATTAAACTCAATCATGACCATCCAAGATCTCAAATCCAAAAATCTAATCATTCTCGAATGTGCTCTTTCCGCTTTAAAACTGGACTAGTTAAGTGGTTAGTTTAAAGTTATAAAATTCATTCGGTGTTTTCATATTTAAAGCAGAATGCGGTGCATATTGGTTGTATTCATTCACCCATCCCTGTATCTGTTTATATACTGCATCTGGGTTGTCTAGGCAATTTTCATAGACATAATCCCTTAAAAGTCCCATTAAAAGCTTCAGTTCCACTGCGGCACATATACCATTAGACTGCGGTGAGTAGGTTGGTGTGTTACAATCTTCCAATTGCCATGCCTTTATTTGCTTCTTAAGCCCCTTTTCAATATACTCTAGTCCATTGTCATGTAGGAATTAGAGTTTGTCTTTCTTTTGACTTCTCCTCCAACATCCTGCGAGCTGTTCGCTTCCTGTCTGGATAGGCTTTAGATTTGTAGTAAATAGTTGATTTGGCTACACCAAGTGCTTTAATCACCTTATTCATGCTCACTTGGTATTGTTGGGATAACGATTCAACTTCCTGTTTCTTTGTAAATCCCATTCCAATTTATTTTTAAAATTTTGATATCTAGTGTCGCTTCGCCCAAGGCTTTCTTAAGCTCATCATTCTGCTTTCTGAGCATCTCCAACTCTGCTTTGGAATGTAACTCTCCCTCATTCTTGATACCCATAACTGCTCCTGATTTTGCATCCGAACGCCATTTGTAAAGTTGGCTGGCGATTAACCCATACCTGTGACAATATTCTGGGCAAGATAGACCAGAAGTCTCCCAATCTTCAATAATAGTGGCTTTTTGTAATGACGTAAGTATCCTTCTGCCACCTGCTGTAATTCGTGCACTTTTCAATAATTCTTCGACCATTTTGTTGCCTGTTTTAGACTATAAAACCAGTCCAACTTTTAAAGCAGTTAAGAACAAAAAAACGTATATTTGGTCAGAACCCAGCGATTCTTGCAACCGTTGCAATAGACTTGGTTATTCTTCCGACTCAGTATACATACATTCCCAGAGCCAATCTGATTATGATATTTGCAATCTGGATTGTCGCAGTATTGCAACGATTTGAACTTATCGAAGTCTGTTTTCATAAGGCAAAATTAAACATCATAAATTAAAAAACCAGTACCCAAATATGAAAACGATTAAAAATATGCCTGCACCAAAAACGCTATGGAATGATTTTGTTTCCATGGTTTTCCCAAGTTTTTGTGTGGCTTGCTACGACTCTCTCAACAAAAACGAGAAATATATTTGCACCACTTGCAGGCACGATATGCCAATTACAAACTATCATCTCTTCCAAGAAAATGGTTTGTCACAGAGGTTTTGGGGAAGAGTAAATTTACTCCATGCTTTTGCCTTTCTCAAATATGTCAAGTCAGGTAAAGTCCAGCAAATTATCCACAGCCTTAAATATGATGGGGTAGAAGAAATTGGTGAAATGTTAGGGAAATGGTACGGAAAAGAGCTTGTTGAAAGTGATTTAGCAAAGAATTTTGACTTAATCTTACCAGTTCCACTCCATAAGAAAAGACTGAAAGAGCGTGGCTATAATCAATCTGATAGCTTTGCCAGAGGTTTGTCAGAAGTGTTAGGCGTAGAATGGTCTGACTCGGCAATTGAGCGACTGGCATATAGCATTACCCAAACTAAAAAGAAGCGTATTGAACGATGGGATAATGTGAAGGATATTTTCGGAGTGAAAAACCAAGAGCTGATTCAAGGCAAAAATATCCTTTTGGTAGATGATGTAATTACCACAGGCGCAACAGTAGAAGCCTGCGTTCATAAACTCTTGGAATCGGGTTGCAAAACTGTAAGTATCGGAGCAATTGCCACCGCTTATTAGGTTTGATATTTTTTTGCAAATTCTGTAAACCTAAAAATGAAAAAAGGCAACTGTAAACATTTACAGTTGCCTTTTTTCATCCGAATCTATAACTTGTTTTACTCTAAACTAAGCTCTTTCCCCATGTAGAAATCCAATATCTTGGTTTTTACAATATAGTCATACTTTGCTCTGATAAGGTTGGATTGGGCAATGTTCAAGTTGTTCTGGGCAACATTGAAATCAGTAATATTACTCACTCCTGCATTGTATCTTTCCTCTGTAATTCTGAAAGTTTCCTGTAGAGCTTCCACCTGAACTTCATTGGAAGTATATGTTTTCAAAGCTGCTACTGCATCTTGGTAAGCCTGTTCAATAGTTTGGCGCAAATCATTTTTAACTACCTGAGACTGTAATTTTGCTCTTTCCGATTGGATTTTGGCAATTGCCACAGAGTTTTTTGCCTGATTTCTATTGTATATTGGGATGTTCAATGTTATTCCAATTCTTTGATTAAACGACTCATCAATCTGGTCAGAAAAGTTGAATTTACTCAGACTAAATTCTGGAATTCTCTGAGTGTTCAATACCAATTCATTTGTCCCATTTACAAAACCTATTGGTTGAGTTACAGTAGTAGAGTCGCCCGTTCGTTGGAACTGATCCGCTTGCGCACTAGAATATGAGGAACCTAAACTATAACTCAAATTGATAGTAGGCAAGTAATTAGATTTAGCAACTTCAATTCCCATATCTGCGCTTTCAATCGCCAAATCAGCACTCTTCACATTTGGCTGATTGTCAACTGCGGTGCTGTAAACAGTAGAGGCATTTACCAAAACACTACTGGCATCAGGGTCTGGCAAAATAGGAATAACAATTTCAATTGCCCCATCATCTGTAATTTGCAATAATTGCTTTAGTTGGAGTTTGGAGATTGCCAAAGCGTTTTCTGCTTGAACCATTTGTAGTTCACTCGTTGCTTTCTGCGATTTTAAATCCAACACATTGTTTCTTGGCAAAACGCCTGCATCTACTAAACTCTGAGTTCGAGTGATTTGCTCGTCAAAGTTCTTTACTTGTCTTTGAGAATTACTAAGTAGTTCTACATTAAATATAATCTGTACATAAGCGCCCACAATATTCAGCGCAATCAAATTCTTATTTTGTTCCAAATCCAACTCGCTTCCTTTTAGGCTGAGTTCTGCTTGGGCAATTTGATTTCTCAATCTGAATCCATTGTAAACAGGTACATTTCCACCCAAGAAAAAACCATTAGTTTGAACTCTCCTATTAACAGGCTGATTAGTCAAAACATCAAAAGAAAGACCCCAGTTATAATTATGGCTAACTTGTGCGCTTAAACTAGGGTAGCGGGCATGTTCTGCTAAAGTCAAAGCTTCTTTGCTCGACTTAATGTTGAGTGAGTTGAGTCGAACCTGCAAATTATTCTCCATTGCATAGTCTATGCACTTCTGCAAATCCCACTTCTCAGTTTGAGCTTTCGCCTGAAAAATGGTTACTAAAAGTAGAATGATGGTAATTTTATGCTTCATTTTATATGATATTTTGATTCAATTTTAATTTGACATTGTTTCTGCAAGTATTGCCATTGAATCACAATGTTACAAATCATTGGGGCAAGTAGCCTATACATTTATGATTAGTGGAATATATAAGAGTTGAATGTCTATAGACATTGCCTTTAAGTGGTAATAAGAGATGATTGAAAAAAAAGTTTATATTTTTTCTCCTTAAACTTTGAAATTTTCAAAAAATGAAATAGCTTTGCAAACCCAATCGGAAATCAACGAAAGGAAATTAAAGATTGGGTATTGAAAAAGTATGTTTTGGGGGAGTTCCAGAGCGGTCAAATGGGACGGACTGTAAATCCGTTGCTTCGGCTTCGCAAGTTCGAATCTTGCCTCCCCCACACTTTTCTCTTTTCCAAGGAGAATAAGCGGGAGTAGCTCAGCTGGTAGAGCGACAGCCTTCCAAGCTGTAGGTCGCGAGTTCGAACCTCGTCTCCCGCTCAATTTATTTCTTAGTTACTGCCGATGTAGCTCAGAGGTAGAGCACTTCCTTGGTAAGGAAGAGGTCACGGGTTCAATTCCCGTCATTGGCTCTGGATAGTATTTGTATTTAAGATTTTAATTAGTTTAAGTAACAAAAAATGGCTAAAGAAAAATTCGATCGTTCCAAACCGCATTTGAACATCGGTACGATTGGTCACGTTGATCACGGTAAAACTACTTTGACTGCTGCTATCTCTAGTGTATTGGCATCTAAAGGTCTTGCTGAGCAGAGAGATTTCTCTTCAATTGACAATGCACCTGAAGAAAAAGAAAGAGGTATCACTATCAATACTTCTCATGTAGAGTATGAGACTGAAAAAAGACATTACGCACACGTAGATTGTCCTGGTCACGCTGATTATGTGAAAAACATGGTAACTGGTGCTGCTCAAATGGATGGTGCTATAATAGTAGTTGCTGCTACTGATGGGCCAATGCCTCAAACTCGTGAGCATATACTTTTAGCTCGTCAGGTTGGTGTTCCTTCCTTAGTTGTGTTCATGAATAAAGTGGACATGGTAGATGATGAGGAGCTTTTGGAGCTTGTAGAAATGGAAGTGAGAGAATTACTTTCTTTCTATGATTATGATGGAGACAATATTCCTGTAATTCAAGGTTCTGCTCTTGGAGCATTGAACGGAGAAGAAAAATGGGTTGCTACAGTAAATGAATTGATGGAAGCAGTAGATAATCATATTCCACTTCCTGAGCGTGTTACTGATAAGCCTTTCTTAATGCCTGTTGAAGATGTTTTCTCTATTACTGGTCGTGGTACTGTTGCTACTGGTCGTATCGAAAGAGGTATCATCAACTCTGGAGAATCTGTTTCTATCATGGGTATGGGAGCGGAGAACATGACTTCTACTATTACAGGTGTTGAAATGTTCCGTAAAATCTTAGATAGAGGTGAAGCAGGTGATAATGTTGGTCTTCTTTTAAGAGGTATTGAAAAAGAAAAAATTAAGAGAGGAATGGTTATCTGTAAACCAGGTACTGTAACTCCTCATACTAAATTCAAAGCAGAGGTTTACGTTCTTTCCAAAGAAGAAGGTGGACGTCACACTCCTTTCTTCAAAGGATATAACCCACAATTTTATTTCCGTACAACAGATGTAACTGGTACTATCGGTTTGCCTGACGGAGTAGAAATGGTTATGCCTGGTGATAACTTGACTATCTCTGTTGAGATGCAAAAAGAAGTTGCTATGGAAGTAGGTTTACGTTTCGCTATCCGTGAAGGTGGTAGAACAGTAGGTGCCGGACAAGTAACTGAAATTGTTGAGTAAATCTCTTCAATAATAAAATATAGGAAACGCTCTTACAGAAATGTAAGAGCGTTTTTGTATTTATACTCTCTTAGCATCATGAAAGTTAAGCAAATGCGAAGAACCTTGATTTCGGCTATTTGATGCTTACAAATATACTCTTGTAGGCACTTTTTAGTTTGTAATAATCCTTGTAAATTCAGCAATTCCCTTAGATATTAGTTTCTGTAATTACCGCAACGTAAACCAAAACTCCGACTTATGAAAAATATCGAAATTATAGAGTCACTTCAAGGAAATACTTTTAAGTTCCTTTCTGATTACTCACAAATTGCCGTTTTGGTAGATGAAAACACAGTGGAATATTGCTATCCACTTGTTCAGAAACTATTTCCCAAGCATTCGCTCATTGAAATTAAGAGTGGAGAGGAGTATAAGAACTTGGAAACCTGTACGGAAATTTGGGAACGCCTTACTAAGCTTGGTTTTGATAGACATAGCGTTTTACTAAACTTAGGTGGCGGAGTAATTGGAGATATGGGTGGATTTTGCGCCTCAACTTATAAACGTGGAATTGATTTTGTACAAATTCCCACCACTTTGCTTTCTCAGGTAGATGCGAGTGTAGGAGGGAAATTGGGAATAGATTTTTACGGCTTCAAAAACCATATTGGGCTTTTCCAAGAACCTAATCAAGTCGTAATTTGCTCAGCATTTTTAAAAACGCTCCCCGATAGGCAAATGCGTTCTGGCTTTGCTGAAGTGGTAAAGCATGCTTTCATTAGAGATGCGAAACATTGGGCGGAAATCAAATCCAAGAAAATAAATGAGCAAGATTGGCACAAAATCATTTCCCATTCCGTGCAACTCAAATATGAAGTAGTAGAAGCTGACCCAACAGAAAGAAACCTTCGGAAAATTCTCAATTTCGGTCATACAATTGGTCATGCGGTGGAAAGCTTTTTCCTAGAAAAACGCTACCGAAAACTGTTTCATGGCGAGGCGGTGGCAATTGGCATGATTGCCGAAGCCTATATTTCTTTCAGAAAAAACTTCATTTCAGGCTCGGAGTATTTTGAAATTCGAGACTATTTGATTCAAGTCTTCGGAAAAGTGGAAATCAAAGCATCTGAATTGACAAGTATTGCAGAACTAGCCATTCATGATAAGAAAAACAAGGAAGGAGTCATTCTCGCTTCTTTGCTGGAAAGTGTGGGGACAGCCAATTACAATCAGGAAATTACGCTAGACGAGATAAAGGAAGCTTTGCAGGTTTATGAGGAGGCTTAGCAGAAATCACACAACCTATGGACAATGATAATAAGAATGAAGAAGTAGGTTGTTTAACTGGATGTGCAGCTGTGTTACTTATTTGGCTATTCATAAGTTCTACAATTTCCTTTGTAATAACAATTGCCTTTATATTGATAGGCAAAACGGAAGAGCCTTTCTATATCTTTCTGATAACTCAATTACTTCTGCACTTACCTATTCTACTAATTTTCGCTCTCAAATATATTATAGTTTTACCTTTTGCTTATTACAAAAAGAAAACGGCTTTAAGTAGTAGCCCACTTAAGCAAATGAAGCAATTTGGGTTTAAGGAGGAAAGTGGAAATTTGGTCGGACAATATAAAGGTTGCTACATGAATTTGGGCTGGTCTCTACAAGATAAAAAGCATAAAGACTATGTTTATATCTTAAGGTTTTACTACCAAAACCCTACTGATAAGCAACTAAAAGAACTGGACAATATTTACATGTCTTCCAAGAGAGTGGTTATTCTGTATAGATATGCAACTATCAACTTAGGATATCGTTTATTCAGACCTTCATCAGAACACTTGATGAAACAAATTGACATAATGATTGAATATCTGAATGATTTAGAAATTGATTTATCTGTTGATGATGTGGAAATTAATCATATCGAAAGCACAAGTATTGTTGATTTCCAAATGATAACAGAAAAAATTTGGATATGAGAGTGTAGATGTAGAGACGTTGAAATTTCAACATCTCTACATCTACATATTTTAATTCTTATTATTAAACTCCTTCAAACCACCATCCAAAAACTGAACATATTCCTTTACATCGGCATTGTAACCTGTATAGCCTTTGAATTCTGATTTTTTGTTCTCTAATAATTCCCCATTATTATCTAATAAAATATAGAAAGGTTGTGCATTATTATTGAATCGACTTAGTTCAATATCCATGTTTACTTTCCCGATTGTTTTCTTCACTTTTCCATCGAAACTAGAAATTACCCATTCGCTTTCTGGTAATTCGGTACGGTCATCTACGTAGAGGGAAATAATAACCCAATCATTTTGGAGACGATTTTTTACTGCGGATTCTGCCCAAACATATTCTTCCATTTTTCGGCAATTCGCACAGCCGTGCCCAGTAAAATCTAACAAAACGGGTTTGTTTACTTTTTGCGCATAAGCCAAGCCTTCTTTATAATCGAAAAATCCTTGTAAGCCATGCGGGAGCGAGAGGAAACCGGCATGTTTTCGCTTAGTTGGGAAGCCTCCTTCCAATTCTGTGGAAGCAGGTGCATTTTGCCTGACAACCTTGTTCAAATCAAAATCGTGTGTGCTGGCAGGAGGAAGTATTCCCGAAAGCCCTTTTAATGGCGCGCCAAACATTCCTGGAATCAAATAAATCACAAAAATGAAAGATGCTAAAGCCAACAACATTCTCGGCACAGAAATATTCTCTAGCGGACTATCGTGTGGTAACTGTATTTTTCCCAAATAATAAAGCCCCATAAAAGCTGCAATAGCAATCCAGATGGCAATGTTCAAATCTCTATCTAGAATTCCCAAATGATAGACCAAATCAATCATGCTGAGGAATTTGAAAGCGAGTGCCAATTCAATAAACCCGAGCGTAACTTTTACGGAATTGAGCCAACCGCCCGATTGTGGCAACTTGTTCATGGCACTTGGGAAGAAGGCAAAAAACATGAAAGGCAAAGCGAAAGCCGAACCAAAAACTGCCATTCCCAAAATAGGTCGCAAAACCTCTGCGCCTGTTGCAGAAGCCACCAAAAGCGTTCCTACAATTGGTCCTGTACAAGAAAACGAGACTAAAGTAAGTGTAAATGCCATGAAGAATACTCCCAAAAAACCACCTTTTTCGTCCGATTGCTCATCCATTTTGTTCACAAAACTGCTTGGCAATTGAATATCGAACATTCCGAAAAAGGAAAGGGCAAACACAATAAAGACTAGGAAGAAAATCAAATTCATTGCCCAATGTGTGCTTGCTTCATTCAAAGCTCCCGCACCGAAAGCGAGGGTTACAACTGCTCCTAATAGCGTGTAGATGGCAATAATTGAAAACCCGTAGAAAATGGCATGAGTGGCACCTCGCTTTTTATTGGTAAAAAATGAAACCGTCAGCGGAATCATGGGAAAAACACAAGGTGTGAAAATAGCTGCCAATCCTGCCAAGAAAGTCAATAGAAGGAATTTCCACAAAGGCATATCGCCAAAGCCTGAACTGGTTTTGTAGGATTCGGTGGAAAGCTTTACTTCATCGGTAGAGAGTTTACCTGTTTTTTTAACCTTGTCAACTATCAAAGTATCTTTCTCTGCAGGGGTTTTAGTTTCGTCTTTCGGATTTGTTACATCGTCTTTCTTCACTTCATCCAAAACTCCTTCCTTACCAATAGTTTTGTCATCTATTTTCTCTTCTCTTTTGTCAGAGTCGTCTTTGGCTGGAGTTACTTTTAAATTATAGTTGTTGATTTCCAAGTCTTTCTCGAAAGGAATACAAGAACCAATTTTATCGGAACAAACTTGCCCTTCTATATTGACGGGAATTTTAAATTTAAGAGCGAGGATTTTGACTTTTTGCGTGAAAAAAGCCTCTTTTTTGAAATACTTGATTTTCCCTTCCCAAGTATCATCAAATTTATCGAGTGGGTTCACGGGCTTGTAATCTCCAACCAATTCAAAAGTCTTATTTGGCGTGAAGCTTAAAACTGTGAGTTGAGGTCCCAAATCTGGGTCGTCAAATTCAGAAGAATACATATACCAATCTTCGTCAATCTTTGCCTTGAACCTTAGTTCAACTATATCTCCAACCGAAGCAGTTTTGGGAAAAACCTCTACCAACCATTTTGCTGGCTCACGAATTTGGCTTTCTGCTTTACAATTGAAGAGTAAAATGGCAAGTAAGCTGAGAATTATGTTCTTTTGCATTTATATTGAATTTTCGGAATTTCTACTTTTAATAAACCCTTTGCAAAACTATACAAAATGGATAATCCATTTCTTAAAATGTTGGTAAAGTTTGGATTGGAAGGAATTTGGAAACAGAAAAGTTCCCATTGTTAGAGTCTGTAATAATTTAAGACTTATGAATACCAACAATAGATTTAATAACAACTTACATAGTTAGTCTGATCTCTAAATATTGTTCAGTTTGGAGTTGGTGTATTTATTTCTTGTAAGGGAATGATGATCTACTTTTTTTAGGGAAGTCTGTAATAGGCTAAAATTAAATAGTTGTATGTTCGATTCAATATTAGATGAGGTCAAAGATAAATTCATCAGAGTCATTTCTAAGAATCGACCAGATTATGAATATAATTTGATAGAAAAGTATGAAATTGCTGAGAATCATGACTTTTCAGAATACTATGGAAATATTGATTGGAATAAAATGAGCCCTGTTTATAAAACTAATTTCAGCAACTATGGAAATGCAGATTTAATTCAAATTCTCAGTCATTCTGAATTGTAGAACAATAAAACACTATTGGTGGAAATAGGGTATGCAGGATCTGTTGTAGAGATGAATACTCTTGATTTCATAGAATATTGGGAAGAGATTTTATTTGCTTCTACAGAAGGTTTTCCTTTGGTCTCGCTAGATGGGAAGTTTGTGATGGAATTTCTGAATACACACCAACTAATTTATTCTAATTTCAAGCTTATATAAGAGCCGAAGTCTACTATATTCACTATTTAGCTAATTCATGAACTCTAAAAAATGCCCATAGCCACTTTCATAAATATGTTTGCCGTTCTGCTTGGTGGAACAATTGGTTTACTTTTGGGCAAGCGATTTCCCGAAAACATCAAGAGAATAACCTTCCAAGCAATCGGGCTTTTCAGTTTGGTGTTGGGAATGATGATGGCATTGAAAACGAAAGAGCCTTTGTTCATGGTTTTCAGCCTGATAATTGGCGGTATTTTGGGCGAATTTCTGAAAATTGAAACTCGGAGCAATCAATTGGGCGAGTGGGTAAAAGTAAAAATAAAATCGAAAAATGAACGGTTTGCTGAAGGCTTGACAACTACTTTTCTCATTTTCTGCGTAGGTTCAATGACCATTCTGGGTGCAATTCAGGAGGGTTTGACTGGCGAGAGAGAATTGATTCTGACCAAATCTGTGATGGATGGTTTCACTGCAATTGCCTTGGCGACTATTTATGGAAGTAGCGTTTTGTTTTCTGTAATTCCCATGCTCATTTTTCAAGGAGGAATTACGGTATTGGCTTTTCAGGCTCAAAACTTATTCAACGAAGCCATTATTGGGGAAATGGGTGCAGTTGGTGGCGTGATGATTATAGGAATTGGAATCAGCATTTTGGAAATTAAATCTATCAAGGTCATTAACTTATTACCAGCTTTATTTGTGAGTGTTTTGCTGATGTGGCTGGCTCATTGCGAATATATTGAATTTGAATTTTTCCAATTTACAATCGCTCCTTAAACATTTCCTCTGTTGTAATTGAGAATTGTGGGAAAATTGTTGAGTAAATTTCTGTTTCCACGAAAGGTTTTTCAGGCAAATCGAAGTTTTCAAAAGCCTGTTCCATTTGCCTAGATTCTGCCATGACTCATTGTATTCTCATACCTCGCCTCATTGCGTTTTCCCACCCAATCCCAATATTCCTTGTACTTTTTGCAGTAAGTCGAATAGCCATCTTTATTGAAATACAGAAAGGTTTTCGGCTGGAGTTCCTTGGGAATAGAACTTAAACTGACTTCGTTGGAATTCGCCTTTTTCACGATGCCACTAAATCCGAGTCCTTCTCCCGACATTTCCCACCCTAATTTTTCAAATTCTGTATTTAATTAAATATCTGATAATCAAAGATTTAACTAGGTAAAATGGCTTTTAGTAAATTGTATTAAGAATTTGGAAAATGGAGTTGAAAGAAATAATTAGCATTTTAACATAGAGAGTTTCAGTATTTTTCCACGAAATGAACAAAATTCAGCTT
>JBLIFI010000040.1:0-17620 GCA_047633715.1 Flammeovirgaceae bacterium | reverse complement strand
GTTCATTGCCAAGGTCAGAAAGAAATAAACATGGAAGGTCTTGCCCCAACTATCAGAGCGGAACATCATGGAAACATTGAATTTAGACGGCTTTCGTTAGAGAATGGAGGAAAGCGTCTTGATGAAACCAAAAGCGGAAAAAAAGAAAGAAGATTAACCCTGAGAGAATGCGCTAGAATTCAGACTTTCCCAGATGATTTTAATTTCGTGATTCCTGCGGAAAATGGAAGCAGAAAGCGATTTGCATTAAGTCCCTCGCAAGGCTACAAGTTGGTGGGAAATGCTGTTCCGCCACTTTTGGCTTACCACATTGCCAAAAAGATTGAATCTAATTGGAAGTTTTACTTCGGAGATAAATAGAAAAAATGTTATGAGTATTCCAAATGAAGAACTGAATAAGTTCTTGACTATTTATTTCTATGAACTGGAAAATTTACTGAAAAGTAAAGCAGATGATTTGAAATTATTAAAATTCCAATCTGAGGAAGCAAATACTGACGAGTTCATCAAGAAGTATGTGAAAGAACTAATTCTTTCCATGCCTACAATAAAAGATTCTGAATTGCTGTTTTTAGAAGTCGTTTCCGAAAATGGGGATAAGAATGGAGTAAAGATATCTGAATTCTTTAGTTATGAAATTGTAAATGTATTTCTGCCTGAGGAATTATTGCCCGAGCATAGGAAATCAATTACTGAACTAAAGGAGTCTGTTTACACTCATCCTGATTTGTATTTAGAAATCAAAAATGAAGACGCTGTTTATTTCCAATCTGTAGAAATCAAATCTACTAAACAAAATAATATCCCAGGTTCTAGTATTCAGCAGGTTTCCCCTTTTGAATGGGTTGTTTTCATCAAAAGAGGAAAGGAAATGGAAGTTTCCACAGGCTTCTACATAAATAGTGTAACCGAGAAGTTGCCTTTTCCAGATAGAAGTCCACGTCCGCAAGTAGGATTTAATACTTTGAAAAACTGGAATAAGAAACATAGGGCGCATCTCAAAATGTCGCACACTAAAAAAGCATACGCTGGCAGAGGTTAAAAACCCTGCCAGACGTTGGGTTTATTAGAAATCTAGCATTCATAAAAAGTGCATTTTAATTTATTGCGACAAAATGAGATGCGCCCGAAACATAGAATTTCCGAGAAGGGCACATTAAGAATAATTGAAGATGAAGAATCAATCCAGCAGAAAATGAAATTGCTGATTGATTGGCAAGATTATTTGGCAGAAGAATGGCTGGGAATTATCAAATCTACTGAACTAAAAAGCAACGAAAAATGGTTTAACATGGCAATCAGAAAGTTCGCTGTGAAATTCTTAGATTACACAGAAGAACTATCCGAGGACGAGAGATTAGAGTTGAAACAAAGACTTGTCTCAATCATGAAGAAGTAAAAAATCCAAGCCGATTTTTATTATTTTAGCCAACTGGAAAAAAAATGGATTCCTGCGAAGAGGTTCGTAGTGCGAAATCCAACTAAACAATAACTCAATCCAACCCATGCAACCGCCTTTAAAAGTTTACAATACGCTGACTGCCAAGAAAGAAGTTTTTGAACCACTCAATGCACCTCATGTGGGAATGTATGTGTGTGGGCCAACCGTTTATAGCGATGCCCATTTGGGGAATTGCCGAACTTTCACAGCTTTCGATGTAATTTTCAGGTATTTAAGGCATTTGGATTACAAGGTGCGCTATGTCCGCAACATTACCGATGTGGGGCATTTGCTCCATGATGCTGATGAGGGTGAGGACAAAATTGCCACACGTGCCAGATTGGAGAATTTGGAGCCGATGGAAATTGTGCAGAAATACACCAATGGTTTCCGTGAAATCATGTTGGAATTGAACAACATTCCGCCAAGCATTGAGCCAACCGCTACGGGGCATATTGTTGAACAGATTGAAATGACACAAGATTTGCTCGAAAAAGGGTTTGCCTACGAGTCGAACGGCTCGGTGTATTTCAGCGTATCGAAATACATGGAGGAATATCCTTACGGGGAATTGTCGGGGAGGAAAGTGGAAGATTTGGTTGCGGGTTCCCGAGATAATTTGGACGGGCAGAGCGAAAAGCGAGATGCCAATGATTTTGCACTTTGGAAAAAGGCGCAACCAATGCACATTATGCGCTGGAATTCTCCTTGGGGAGAAGGTTTCCCAGGTTGGCATTTGGAGTGTTCTGTGATGAGCTCTAAATATTTGGGCGAGAGCTTCGATATTCACGGTGGCGGAATGGATTTGAAATTCCCGCATCACGAATGTGAGATTGCCCAATCTAAAGGAAAAACCGGCAAAGAACCTGTCAAATATTGGCTTCACTCCAACATGCTGACCATGAACGGAGCGAAGATGAGTAAATCGGTTGGGAATGTAATTTTGCCCAACGAGATTTTCAACGGTACAAATGAGCTTTTGCCAAGACCTTACAGCCCAATGGTTTTGCGTTTCGCCTTCTTGCAAGCGCATTACCGAAGCACAATGGATATTTCCGAAGATGCCATGGATGCGGCAGGAAAAGGCTACCGAAAACTCATGAACGGCTTACGTTTCATTAAGGAAATGGACTATATTTCGGATGAATCGGTAGAGAAACCCGAAAAGCAAACACAACAGATTGAAAGCATTGTCAACTCGATTTACCGAGGAATGAACGATGATTTCAATACGGCTGTGGCTTTGGCAGGTTTGTTCAACTTGCTCAAAAAAGTCAACGGATTGTATTTAGACAGCTCCAAAATCAGTTCCTATTCGGAAGAAACTTTCAACAAAATTAAAGCTACTTATATAAATGTAGTGGAAAATGTTTTGGGATTACGTGAAGAAACTCCGAATATTCACGAAAAAGCCATCGGCACAATCCTGAAAAACTACACCGAAGCCAAAGAAGCAAAAGACTACGATAAGGTAGATTCTATCCGTGCAGATTTCAAGGCAATGGGAATTTCCGTGAAAGACATGAAAGATAGAATTGATTGGGCTTATGAAGAATAGTTGATGTGTTGATTTGGGGATGTGAGGATTGGAAAAATGTGTAAATGTGAGAATTTGCAGATTTGAAAATGAAAAATTTCTGTAGCCGACAACCTCTTGGTTGTCGGAAGGTTGAAAGAAGAATAGTGAATGTATTGTAGAGACAGCGCATGCGCTGTCTTTCCATGATTATAAAACTGAATAAGCCATGCTAGAAACCATTCGCATACAGAATTTCAGAAGTTTGAAAAACGTAACGCTTGATTTGAAAAAAATCAACTTGCTGATTGGTGCGAACAATTCTGGGAAATCGAATTTCTTGAAGGCTTTGAAGTTTTTTGGGGAGTTTGCTGATGGAAATAAGCCAAGTAGAGATGAACTTATTCGCTCTACTTTCAATCATAGTGAAAAGCTTTCTGTAAAATTTACTTTATTACAACAGGATGAGTTCTACAAATGTGAGTTTATTTATATTTCTGACTCTAATGAACCGTTTTTTAATGAGATAATTGGTGCTAAAGTAGATTCAAATGAGAAGCAAGAATTTGGCTCTGTTTTGGAAATATTTAATGAAAGATATACCAAAAGTGGAAGGTTTGTTGCAAATATCAGATCTCTAAACGAGTCTCTTGATACTAAGCAAAGTAATGTAGTATCTAGTTTAATAGACAGATTAAAGAAAATTTCTGACAATATAGACTTCGACTCTGACGGTTTCCTGTATGATAGTGTAACTCATGATTTAAAGAACATAAATTATAGTTTAGAAAATTATAAAGATTATAGTATTCTTTACAGGAAACGTAATATTACTTCTTTAGAAAAAAAGATAGATGAATCTCTCTCCAACCTCAAAATTTACAATCCAGACCCTAACAAAATACACAAGGAGAATATCCTTGTCGATGATATTTTAGAAATTGATGAGAATACAAGTAATATTGTTTCTGTATTGGACAATATCAAAGATGAGTTTCCTAGTAACATTGATATTATAAATATTGCTATCAATACTTGTCTGCCAGAATTTTCTGGTTTGAGATTCAAAAAAATCAAAAATAATGGCAAAACAATAAAAAAATGGGGTTTAGCAAATCATAAAAATAAAATCTTCTGGGCAGAAGACCTCTCCGAAGGCGTACTTTATTTCGTGGCAATTTTGGCAATTATTCATCAGCCAAATCCGCCTAAATTGCTTTTGTTGGAGGAATTGGAGAAGGGAATTCATCCGAGGAGAATTGGGGAAGTGATTGATTATTTGGAGCAGTTGGCGGAAGATAAAGACATTCAGATTATTCTCACTACACACAGCCCAATTGTGGTAGATAGATTTTCCCATTCGCCAGAGAGTATTTTCGTGTTCGATAAGGAAGATGATGCGACTGTGGTTCAGAATTTGGCGGAAATTATTAAAGAGAAGAACGATAATTTGGAAGCGCAGAATTTAGAGAAAATCAACTATGAAGAGTCTTTGGGCGAATATTGGTTGATGGGCTTTCTAAACGGTGTGCCAAATGACTAAAGTCAACTATACTTTATTGGCAGAGGGCATTCCCGAGGAATTAGTAATCCCAGAAATACTCAAACAAATCAATCAAGAACTTAACTTGAACTGTCAGTTTAAGAGAAGTAGTCTCAATGTGAAATATAGTTCAAAACCAAGTAAATCGAAGGTGTTAAGTAATTTGGAAAAATTCGTACAAGATTCAAAGGCAAATAAGGAGGCACTTTTTATTGTAGGAGTTGATTTAGACACTTCTGATTTTGGTGGAGAATTGCGAGAAAAGCAAATCAGAACATTAAAAAAAGGAGTAAAACAATCTGTTGGCAATTCAGAGGGCTGTATTTTTTTCGTTCCCGTTCAAGCTTTCGATTATTGGTTGGCTTACCAAAACTATAGAATCTCGAAGGAAAAAAAACCTGCAAATAATAGTTTGGAAGGGAAAGACAAAAAAGCCATCAAGAAAATTGTTTATGGAGATAAGCAAGCCAAGAAGAACATCGAGAATGCTTGCAGAAAGATTATTGCCAATTGGGATTTGCAGGAATTACAACAACAATCGAAAAGCTTCAAGCATTTCTATCAGCAGATAGATAGCTTTTTGCAAAGTGTCTAGTTTGCCCAAAATCAATAAATAAAGAAGGCACTATTCATCACGAATAGTGCCTTCTTTATTTGAATTCTCCACCAAACTTGTCACTCTCAAATATCCATCGGAACTTCCATCAATAAAACCTTTGCATTTGAAGTGGCTTCTAAAGTGAAGCTCTCCACATCGGTAATTCCCAATCCATCTCTTTTAGAAAGATTGTGTTCGCCAATTCTCACTTCGCCCTCTAACACAAAAATATACACACCGTTTCCTTTCTGCTTAACTTCATACGTGTCAGATTTTCCTGCTTCAAAATCTCCTAAGTGAAACCAGGCATTCTGGTGAACCCAAACTCCTTGGTCATTTTTGTTAGGCGAGAGAATTTGGCTATCCAGATGGTATCATCATTGATGAATACCAATTGCTCATCCAAGTTTTCAAACCTATCGACTACCACTTCCAATTTATCTGTGAAGTCCTGATGGTTTCCAAAATGGTTGACATAAATCGATTCTCGAATGAGATTCGGTTTACTGCCCAATTCCAGGTGGTCTCGTTCCCTGAATATACGCCCCAATTTCATTTCCTTCCAACCGCCTATCTCCTCTCCATCTATTTTATGTGGTCGAGTAGGCACCATGCATCCGTCAAGCTCGTCTTTGTCTAAATCATTAGAGAATTTCTGTGCACGCTCTTGTGCTTTCCTGCAAACTCTTTGCTTGCTGTTCCAATTGCCCGCCATAATGTAGGCATAGCCGATTGATTTTGCTGTCATCCGTGGCGACCTGAAGATATTTCCTTATATGCGCTTGGCTTGCCTGATAATTATCATCCTGACCACTATACAAGAGTAAATTCCGCATGTAAGGCGTTGATTTAAGACCGTCTTGAATACTCCAGCTATTTGCGTGGTTGATTGAAATTAAGCCATAACGACTCAATTTTCCTTTTTTTTTCGTCTGTCGGTCGATACCTCTCCTATTGAACCCTCCAAAGTACCTCTTCCAAACTCCACCCAAAGCTCATCGAAACCTTTTTCATAATCGTATAGATTACCACTTCCATCTTTGTGTGCATTGATTTTACCCAATTCTTCGATGCCAATTCTAAAAATTCTTCTTTTGTCATTTCCGTGTTTTTCTGACAATTTACACATGAAAAATACCTTTTCTCATCGTGCGACAAAATGAGATGCGCCCAACCAAATTTAAAGGAGAGCTAATTGTTCCTATTTCTAAAAAGGCCAAGAAAACTTCTCAGCTTTTCTATTTCTATAACCCAGAAGGATTGTTGGAGAAAGAGGAAATGACTAATTATAAAACGGGCAAAAAGAAAACCATAAAGTATAGTTATGAAATCAGAATCAACTAGAAATAGAGCAAAGAATTCTTTCTTGTCTTCAAAAAAATATTCACTCCGCAAACCGTTGTTTGCCAATCCAACGAAATAATAGGAAATTCACGCAATCATTTTCATTTGAGGATTCATCTGTGCAAATTCGCAGAGGAAACATAATCTTACCAAATTTAGTTACTTACCAAAAGTTTTCAACTTCAAAATTCAATACAAATGAGTTTCATTCAGAACATCCATGCAAGACAAATTTTAGATTCTAGGGGAAACCCAACTGTTGAGGTAGAAGTAACTACCGAAGAGGGAATTGTAGGAAGAGCGGCCGTTCCATCGGGCGCATCTACAGGAAAGCACGAGGCGGTAGAATTGAGAGACAACGAAGATGCTTATATGGGCAAAGGAGTTTCCAAAGCAATCAATAATGTAAACGGAACAATTGCCGAAGAATTGGAAGGCTATTCTATTTATGAGCAAAACTTGATTGACAAAATCATGATTGACATGGATGGAACTCCAAACAAAGCGAAATTAGGTGCAAATGCCATTTTGGGAGTTTCCCTAGCAGTTGCCAAAGCCGCTTCTTCTTCTTTGGGCTTGCCACTTTTCCGCTATGTGGGTGGAGTGAATGCGAACACATTGCCTGTTCCGATGATGAACATCATCAACGGAGGAAGCCACGCAGACAACTCTATCGACTTTCAGGAGTTTATGATTATGCCTACCAAATTCGATACTTTCAGCAGGTCATTGCAGGCTGGAGTGGAAGTTTTCCATAACTTGAAAAAAGTATTGCATTCAAAAGGAATGTCAACTAATGTAGGAGACGAAGGTGGATTTGCTCCAAACCTTGGCTCTAATGACGAAGCTGTTGAAGTGATTTTGAAAGCAATTGAGCAAGCTGGTTACAGACCTGGCGAAGATATTCAGATTGCCCTAGACGTAGCAAGTTCAGAGTTTTACTTAGAAGATGAAGGTGTCTATCACTTGCACAAATCTTCTGGCGATAAATTGAACCCAACGGAAATGGCAGATTATTTGTCGGAAATGGCAGCAAAATACCCAATTATCTCCATCGAAGACGGAATGTACGAAGACGATTGGGAAGGATGGGAATATTTGACTCACAAAATTGGGCAATCGGTTCAGTTGGTTGGAGATGATTTATTCGTAACTAATGTAGATAGATTGCAAAAAGGAATTGACATGGATGTTGCTAATTCAATTCTTATCAAAGTAAACCAGATTGGTACTTTGACTGAAACGATTAATGCAATCAACTTGGCTCGTTCAAACAGCTACCGTACTGTAATGTCTCATCGTTCTGGAGAGACTGAAGATTCTACCATTGCCGACTTAGCAGTTGCTTTGAACACTGGGCAAATCAAAACTGGTTCTGCTTCTCGTTCAGACAGAATGGCGAAATACAATCAATTGCTCAGAATTGAAGAATTATTGGGTGAAACGGCTATTTTCCCAGGAGAACATTTCTAGTTTTAGAATAGGAAATATAAAATCAGGAAATCCATTTTTCAGCTTCGGTTGGGGAATGGGTTTTTTGTTGGTTTTATCTAGTTCTACTTCAAGACTCTGATTCAATTGCCACTAGCTGAAGCTAGTGGCAATTGAATCAGAACTCCAAAATTTCATTAAAAGAGTAAATCTACCATTCAATCGTATCCATCTTCAGATGGATGTTTTATAATAACGATTTTAGAACCAAAAAATTATCGTATTGCCTTGTATTCCTCTGGGAAGAGGAATCTACAGAATAAAATAACAACTATTTTAATAGTAGTAAAAGCGGGTTGAACATAACTATATGTCCAACCCGCTTTTTAATTATCACATCAAAACTATCGAATCATTATTCTTCTCCAAGCAAAATTATATCAGTATAGATATGTGTGGATGTATTTTCTGAGGCGTCTTTAAATTTAATAAAAAGCCTTTTACTTCCTGGACCAGCAGAAAGTCTCCAAGATTTCTTTTCTGAGAATTCCTCCCATACTGCCCCGTTGAATCGTGTATCTTCTGAAATCATCATGAATTTAGGATTCCCCAAAGCTTTAATATCTAAGGTTACATTTCTATTGTCAGTACTATTTTTCTTATTATTGATTGACAAACCTCTGGGAACGGGCGCTTCTGTATCTACCAAGATTTGAGTAATGGAAGGGATTGACTCATTCCCTGCTTCGTCTCTAAATTTCAAAGCTACACTCCTCATTCCTTGCCCACCCTTTAAATTCCAATTCCTAACTCCTTCTTTGTAAGGAACCCACTTAGCAGGTGGGCGAAAAAACTTATCGTGTGCTATTATCATTTCTGTTGCGCCCTCTACTTTGATAGCGATTTTCACAGAAAGTGAAGGATCGTTTGTATATGCTGCTCCTTCATTTATTACCAAGCTTCCATTTATTGGCTGTTGCCTATCGAGTGTAATAGATTGAGAGATTGGTTCGGTTTCATTTCCTGCTTGGTCTTTGAATTTCACATAAACTGTTTTCTCACCATCATCTCCATCCAAAGTCCAACGCTGAATATATTGATTAAAGGGCTTCCATTCTACACCAGAAAAATCAGCATTATTGCTAATCATCATCTCAGTCGCTTCCTGAACTCGCATATTGATCTCGATTTCTTTGTCTATATTTGTGGTGAATTTTTTTCCTCTTGCAAGTGTAAGAGATCCACCCATTGGAGCCTGTCTATCAATACCAATTCTATCTTGGGCCACTCTGGAAATATTTCCTAATTCATCTCTAAACTGAACAAAAACGGTCTTCAAACCATCTGGCCCAGAAAGTGCCCATTCTTTAATTTCAGAATAAGCTTCCCATTGCGAATCGTCAAAACGATAGTTATTGCTAATTCTCATTTCTTTCACTCCTTCGGCATGAAGTAGTAATTTTACTTTTTTATTGGAGTTGTTGGTAATTCTAGCTCCACCATCAATCTCTACTGTGCCTTTAATTGGCGGTTGCCTATCGAGTCTAATACTATCTAAGTAGGTTTCAGAAATATTCCCCGCTCGATCTTTGAAACGGACATAAACAGTTTTCATTCCATCTGACCCTGCCAATGGCCAATCAAAGTTAAGTTCAGAATAGCCAAGCCATCTAGCACTATTGTAATCTGCGGTATTGCTGACCTGCATTTTCACGGCATCCACCGCTTTGATACTTGCTAAAACAATCCCGTTGAGATTGTTAGTGGCATCTGCCCCTTTATTCAGAATAATAGATCCGTTTGTAGGAGCTTTTCTATCCAAAATAATTCCATCAGATACTGATTCTGATTCATTTCCGATAAAATCCTTATACTTTACATAAACAGTTTTCTCTCCATCTTCTCCAGAAAGACCCCATTTCTTCACTTCTTCGTAGGGAATCCAACTTGAGTTGCTGAAATCATTCGTATTACTAATTGCCATGAACCTTGCTCCTCTTGCAAAAAGCCTAAGTTCTACAATTTTTGCAGAGTCAGTTGCATAAATATTCTCATATTCTGCGGTTCCACTTTTTACGAAAACTTTTACATCTACGGGAGGTTGTGTATCTACAATTACTTTAGTAGAAACCGCATCAGACACATTGCCTGCTTTATCCCTGAATTTCATATAAATAAAACGCTCTCCATCGTTTTCTCCCTCAAGTTCCCAATTCTTATTGATTTTTTTGAACCTAGCCCATTCACTCCCATAAAAAGAGTTTGAGTTACTAATCATCATATAGTCCGCACTTTCTGCCTCAATTTCTAAATCAACAATATGATTTTTATTGTTGATTACATGTGATTTGCGCAATTCATCATACTTGATTCCTTCGGCAATTACTTTTACTTTTCCTGCTTTTGGTGGGTTGTCATCTAAAAGTATATTACTAGAAACCACTTCTGACTCGTTCACTGCTCTATCTCTGAATTTCAGATAAATTGTTTTTTTTCCATTGTCTCTAGATACCGCCCAGCTGTTTATATGCCTTGAAAAAGGTCTCCATTGTTCTTCTGCGAAGTTTTCATCGTTGGAAACAATCATTTCGCTTGCGCCAGTAGCAAACACTTGGATATTGAGATTAGTGGGATCCGCCACATATTTGTCTCCATTATTGATAATCATTTGAAGATTTTGTGGGGGTTGTGTGTCGAGAATAATTCTATCCTTAACAACTATAGAGCTATTGAATGCAGGATCACGAAATTTTGCAGCCACTTCTTTTTCACCATCCCCTCCACTCAGCTCCCAAGTAATCGTTTCTTTATAGGGCTCCCATCCTGAGCCTGCCTTAAAAATCATCTCGCTTGCTCCTTGTGCCTTCATTTTTATACTCACAAGCTTACTCTTAGTGTAAATTGCTCCATTTTCAATGTTCAATGCACATTGTGTAGGAGGAATAAAATCTAAAATTATTTTAGAGGTTGCTACCTCTGAAACATTACCAGCTCTATCTTTAAACTGGACATACACAGTTTTTGCGGCAGTTCTAGGAGTGAGCCTCCAGGTGGGCATTTTCTTTCTGTAGGAAATCCATGGAGAACCAAGAAAATCATATCTGTTACTGATTCGCATTTGAAACGCCTCATCTGCCTCCAACCGCAAGCGCACAAGTCTATCTTTTCTATTTGTATATTCCCTACCATCGTTAATAATAACACCTACGTTTTGAGGAGGCATTCTATCCAACTGAATATCTGCTGAAACGGTTTCAGATATATTCCCGTTCGCATCTTGAAACTGTGCATAAACAGTTTTGATGCCATCTTCCCCTGCAAGTCTCCATGAAGTTTTAGAAGGCTGATAAGCTTCCCATTTTGCACCAATAAAACTACCATTGTTACTAACCATCATCAGCCTAGCCCCACGAGACATCAGCGTAATGGTTACCTTTTTTTCAGCGTTGTTAGTAGCTCTTTGACCTCTGTTTAAGGCAATTGCGCCTGTAATGCCAAATTGTGCTTGGGCCACTTGGAATGAAAGCATGGCAAACAGAAGTAGCAAAGTGCAAACTGTTGTTTTGTATTCACAAAAAGGTTTATTAAATCTGCTATAATCCATTGGTGAGTTGCTGTCTATTTAATTGTTAATTTTATTCAGGTTTTCGTATCCTTCAGAAGAAGCGCGCCCTTCAAGTATTGGTTGTCAATATACTATATTCAATCTTACTTACTTTCTAACTTCTATACGTAAAAGTTATTTCTATTTGGTACATTTTTTAGAGAAACCAATCGAATTCATCTACCATTAAGCCTTGTTTCAAGACAAATGTATTTCTAATTTCTTACGAAAAGCAGCAAAAGAGGTTTGAAATTTATGTTTTTTGAATAAAAAATAGGACTTATTCAATTTTATTTTTCAATTACAAGTCGTAAAAATCTAATGAGATACACATTATGAAAATTGCTAAAAAGCATATAATCCCTCCTTTCTCTATTCAAAGAACATACCATTCAACTTTGGAAAAACCTCTAATTGCTCAAATCATTTTTTTACACCTTTTTCCAATGTCTTATAATCGTTAACTAAGTGGTGTAATTTTGTATGGATTGCTATATTGCAGATGTATTTGACAAAATCAACTGGCACTTGCCATGAAACAGCCACTTCCCATTTATTATATCATTCTTAAATTAATTCTCTTTCATTCTCTTAAGACAAGGGTTCTGGTAGTTGGATTGATGTTTCTTTTGAGCTTGGTCTTCCCAAATACCACTTTTTCGCAATCTGGCAACTTCAAAACTTATGGGCAAGATGATGGGCTGACCGATTTGTATATTTATACGATTGCGCAAGATACACTCGGTTATTTGTGGGTAGGCACAGGAAGTGGATTCATGCGATTTGATGGAAAAACGTTTGAAAACCTCCCTACGCAAGACGGCAAGGAGAATAATTTTGTAAAGTCTTCTCTGACAGACAAGAACGGGCGATTGTGGAGTGGGAATTATAATGGCGGAGTGAGTTATTACAATCCAGCACAAAGCAAATTTGTGGATTTTGCTATGGACAGCCTAATTCAGACAAGTGTAAACCAGATTGTGCAAGGAAGTGGCGACTTTGTTTGGATTGTTACCCAAAGATCTGGCGTATTCAAGGCGTACTCCGATGGAAGTTTTGAGCGTTTTGTGTTAGAAGACTTTTGGTTGCTCTTCGCAATAGCAGAATTAGACAACGGAAAGCTAGCTTTAGGAACAAATGAAGGCATAAAAATAGTCAGCGCAAAAGAAGGCAAAATCACACTTCTCAAAAGTTTCGATTTGCTTGATGACTCTGAAATCCATGAAATCCAACCCCATTTTGAAGGTAAGGGACATTGGATTTGCACAGATAATCAGGGTTTGATACTCTTGGATTCTGAGGAAATAATAACACAGATTACTAAGGAAAACGGGCTTCCATCCAATGATATACAAACAGTATTGCATAAATCTGAGGGAGAACTTTGGATAGGCACTTCCGACAGAGGACTTTTGCTGTACGATTCTCGTCTGCCTGAAGGAAATCGGGTAAAGAAAGCATTTAATAAAAGCACAGGGGAAAAAGACAATTACATAAAAGACCTTTTTTCTGACAGAGAAGGAAACCTTTGGGTGGGTACTTACGGAGCTGGTATTTGGATTTACAGAGGGGGCATGTTTTCTTTCCATGCCAACCAAAACGCGCTACGGGTATATAATCTTACTCAAAATTCAGAAAATGCCTATTTGCTCGGTTTGGAAGAAGGGATTTTAGAGTTTTCCGTTGAGTCAGACCAAGATGTTTATACGGAATTTGACAAGAAGAATCCACTCAATAATTTCAAAATAAATGCTTCTCTGACAGACAACGAAGGAAATATCTGGGTTGGAACTGAAGGAAATGGAGCTTTTTTGAAGCGAAAATCTGACAATAAATGGATTTATTTGAATGAAAGGGAGGATTTCAATGGGAATAAAATCAAAAGCATTGCCCTTGCGAAAGACAATGAAATTTGGTTGAGTACTACACTTCGAGGAGTTTACCGCTATCTTCCCAAGTCAGATAAATTCAAGAATTACTCTACAAGAACTCCACTTTCTGAAAATCCACAGAAACAATCTTTCCCAGACAATGTGCAAAGCATTTTGCCTGACTCACAAGGTAGAGTTTGGCTCATTATGCCAGGGTCGGGAATCAGCTATTTGCAAAATGGGATGCTACATCTCCTTAAAGATGAGAGAATCAAAAATGTAGAATTTACCTGCCTCACAGAAGATTCCGAAGGACTTCTCTGGTTCGGAAGCTCAGGATTTGGTGCATTTAATTATGATGGACGCTCCTTCCAAAACTTTACTACCAATGAGGGATTACTCTCAAAGTACATTAAAACAATTGGAGCAGATTCAGCAACAAGCATTTGGTTTGGCTCTAGTAATGGATTGACCAAGTATGATATAGAAAGCAAACTATTTCGGGTTTTCGGGGAAGATGAAGGTCTTATTGATGTGGAAATCAGCACCAATTCCTACTTCCTAGACAGGCAAGGCAACTCTTGGTTTGGCACGAACAAAGGTGCATTGCAATATGACCCAAGAAAAGACAACTACAACGAAAAACCTCCGAAAACATATCTTACTCGCTTCAGAATGAACGATAAAGAAGTGCAAACTTCTGATGTAATGGCTTTTCCTTATGATATCTATAAACTAGAATTCGACTTTATTGGATTGAGCCTAAAAGACCCTGAAAAAGTAGCTTATGAATATAAACTTGAAGGCTTTGATGACGAATGGAGGAAAACCAATGACAGAAATATAGTGTATCCTAAAATTGAGAATGGTTCTTACCAGTTTCTTTTGCGTTCAGCAAACTCTGATGGGCTTTGGACGGAAGAATCTGTGGGATTAAGTCTTGAAATAGGCAAACCAATATGGAAAGAACCCTTGTTCTATATTATACTTGTACTCTTATTCGGAGCTGGAATTTATGCTTATAACAGAGGAAGAACATTAAAACTGAGGAGAAGCAACCTGATTCTTGAAGAGAAAGTAAAAGCAAGAACAATCCAGATTGAGAAACAGAAATCAAGTTTGGTAGAAGTAAACTCCCAACTTGACAGCCAAAACAGCAAATTGGAATCTGCCTATCAGAAATTGGTAAGCCTAGAGGAATTTAAAGACCAAATGACGGGAATGATTGTCCATGACATGAAAAATCCACTCAACTCAATTATTTCCCTCTCTAAAGAAAACAAAGCAGTAGAGCAGTCGGGCAAGCAGATGTTACACATGGTTATGAATATTCTGGATGTTCAGAAATTTGAAGACACTACTGTTCAACTCAATAAACAAACACACTCTCTACTAGAAGTGGCAGAAAGTGCTTATGGGCAAGTAAATTTCTTGTTGGCGCAAAAAGGGCAAAGCTTGGAGTTTCATATTGACCCTAACTATCGGTCCGATTTTGACTGGGAAATTATTGAGCGAGTTTTAGTGAATTTGCTGACAAATGCCATAAAATATACGCCATCGGGGAAATCCATTTTCATGAATGCTTTGCCCAACGCTGGAAATGAGCAAGAGTTTCTACGATTTGAGGTGCGAGATGAAGGCGAAGGAATTCCAGCAGAAAATATCAAACATATTTTTTCCAAGTTCTACCAAGCGGAAGCCAAAAGCTCGGGTTCAGTTCGTTCTACAGGTTTGGGACTTACATTTTGTAAAATGGTGGTGGAGGCTCATGGTGGAGAAATTGGTGCAGAGTCTGAACTCAAAAAAGGAAGTACATTCTTCTTCACAATCCCAAGGTTGCCCGATTCTGATTCTGAACAAATCGAATCGACCAAAAAGGTAATTGACACGACTGTTTTCATTTCCCTTTCCGAAGCAGACAAAACTTCTCTTGCCGAATTATTGCCTAAATTCGAGGATCTTGATATTTATGAGACCAGTAAGAATTTGGAGTTAGTACAAGAAATTGAGAGCAATAGCGAGGAAATTCTGAAATGGAAGGCTGAAATGGAGAATGCACTTTTCTCTTTTAATGAAAGCCAATATAAAAACTTGGTTGAGCTAATTCAAGCATAAGAATTATATTTGGTAGTGCTCGATTAAAGTATGAAAGGTGTTTTTCGGATTTATTGAACAACTTGAAGTGCTTATTTGGATCTTAAAGTAAGGTTCTGTAAATCTAAATCTCCATTTTCTGGTTTCCATACCATAGTTGAACACTACGTTGAATTCGACACCTCTCTAAAACTCAATAACCATGAAACAAAAAGCTCTATTCTTCCTCCTTTTTGCCATTTTTTTCTCTGCCTGTAAATTGAGCAAAAATAGCTCAAATTCAACAAGGTTACATGAGAAGTTTCTTTCTTCGGAAGTTGGGGAATCTTATTTGGGAATGCCTAAAGCCGAATTTCTCAAAATCCATACGGAAAACATTGAAATTTCAGATATGATAGATTTCCGAACTCAAATAACTGAGACTTTCAGCGCAGGAGATGTCAAGGAAATTACTTATTATTTCGATAAAAATGGAAGCCTGCCACTCTATGAATATATAATTGAATTCAAAGACGGAATCGATGTGGGCACAATTGTAAAATCGAAATTGGGCGAGCCGAATAGTGAAGGAACAAAGTGATTACTAGATATCGGAAAAGGCTACAAAATCAAAGCATGGACTTTCGATCAGAAAATTGTAATTGCAGGAGCTTTGAAAGGCACAGAATGGGAAACTGAATTTTGATTCTTATTGTTATTTAAAGCACACAGGTGCGTGAGACACTCACCAAAAGAGGTTATCTTGTGGGCGTGTCTCACGCCCACTTTTCGCATAAAACCATTTTCGACTAGTGCAAGCGTCCACGCTTGCATCCAAAACTAAACTATTATTAGTACGAAGTTGCACTTTTTGTTTTGCTACTTGATTGCAATCCCAGTCGATACTCACTACTCAATACTCATATTATGTCAGAAAGAGTTGTAATTACAGGAATGGGAGCTTTGACTCCAATAGGAAATACTGCGCCAGATTTTTGGGCAGGATTAAAAAACGGAACAAGTGGAGCAAGAAAGGTAACACATTTCGATGCCGAGCCTTTCCGAACGCAAATTGGTTGCGAATTGAAAGACTTTGTGGCTTCCGAGAAATTGGACAGAGCAAGCATCAAGAAAAGCGATTTATATACACAATACGCTTTGGTGGCTTCCGATGAAGCAATTGCCGATTCGGGAATCAGTTCCGAGCAGATTTCTCCATTCGATATTGGTGTGATTTGGGGTTCTGGACAAGGCGGAATGCCCACTTTTGAGAAACAGCACAAAGAATATTTGGAAAGCGGTAAGAATCCGAAATATTTCAACCCATACTTTATGCCTAAGTTCTTGGTAAATATGGCTTCTGGAGTGATTTCCATGCGTAACAACTTTATGGGCGTGAATTTTACCACAGTTTCGGCTTGTGCAAGTGCCACTTCGGCAATTATTGAAGCCTTCAACTACATTCGTTGGGGGAAGGCAAAGGCAATTGTGGCAGGCGGTTCAGATGCGCCATTTATCGAAACTTCTTTCGGTGGATTTTGTGCATTGAAAGCGATGTCCACGCAAAATGACTCGCCCGAAACGGCTTCCAAACCTTACGATAAAAACCGAGATGGTTTTGTAATGGGAGAAGGCGCAGGCGCATTGGTTTTGGAATCTTACAGCCATGCGAAAGCTCGTGGCGCAAAAATTTATGCCGAAGTAGTTGGCGGTGCAATGACTGCCGATGCTTATCACTTAACTGCTTCTCACCCTGAAGGTTTAGGAGCAGAAAGAGCCACAGTTTTAGCATTGGAAGAAGCAGGATTGACTTTGGCAGATGTAGATTATATCAACACGCATGCTACTTCAACTCCTGTGGGCGATGTGAGTGAAATGAAGGCTTTGGAGAAAATTTTGAACGGAGCAAAACCGAATTTCCACATTAGTGCCACCAAATCTATGACTGGGCATTTGTTGGGTGCAACGGGAGCGATTGAGGCAATTGCCAGTATCTTCTCCATCCAAGACAATTTAATTCCCCAAACCATCAACACCGAAGAACTGGATGAGTCTATTCCACTCACAGAAACCGTGGTTACAAAATCCAACCTAGAAAAAGAAGTGAATGTAGCGGTCTCCAACACATTTGGTTTTGGAGGACATAATGCGGTGGTGGCTTTTAAGAAAATCTAACCAAATAGTAAAGTGGGAAAATAG
>JBLIFI010000039.1:0-17679 GCA_047633715.1 Flammeovirgaceae bacterium | reverse complement strand
TTGAACCTTTAGAAAGCAATGCAATGCCTTCGTCCCATCCTGGAATAACTCTACCCATTCCTAATGGAAATTTGAAAGTTTGATCTCTATCTACAGATGAATCAAATTTTGTTCCATCTAGCAAAGTCCCCGTGTAGTGAACTTCAACCTCTCCACCTACTTCTGGTTTTTCTCCGTTTCCTTCTTCAGTGATTACATAGTACAATCCAGACTCAGTTTTTTGGGCATTTTCTATGCCATTTGCTTTCATATAGGCTTGGATTGCCGTATCGTCATCTGATTCTTGAGTCAGAATTTTTTCTTCCATTTCTTTTTTCTTTCTAGCTTCGTATGTTTCTTTCTCTTCTACGGAAAGAATACGAATTTCCATTCTCAACCAGGCACTATCTGGCAAATTTGGAGGAGTCATTTTTCTCAATTGCCCAGTATTAGGTATTTTGATTGTTAAACTATCTCCTACTTTACCCAACATAAATGCTTTGAGCATCGGGTTTTGGCTTGGGTTCTGAATCTCTGCACCTTGTGCTCCAGGGAATTTCATTTCCTGATAGATAGAATCTGCTGTTTCCAAATACTGGGAAATCAATATTTCAGCTACTTTCCCAGAGTCAACTTTTACTCCATTTCCTTCTTCAACTACCTTATACTGAACTCCATCCGCAGTAGTTTTGAATTCATCTTTACTATCGCAACCAATTAGGAAAAGGGCGGTAGCCAAACCGAAAAACACATTTCTAAATTTAAACATCTACTTTTATTTATTAAGATTAACTATTTGATTATTAAACTATTCTACTTTTAGCAATTGTTCCTTATAATTAGGAAGCACCTCATGAAATTTATCTAATGCTTTTTTAAGATTTCCATTCATTTGCCCACCTGCTGCATTTTTGTGCCCTCCACCTTTAAAATGCTCACTGGCAAATTCATTTACCGCAAAATCTCCTACTGAGCGGAAAGATATTTTTACCTTATAATCTGCCTGACTGAAAAATATGGCAAATGAAATACCTTCAATAGAAAGTGCGAAGTTCACAATTCCTTCCGTATCTCCCGTACGAGAATCAAAATTTTCTAAATCTTTTTTGGAGATAGCAAAATAAGCCGTTTTGTATTCGGGCATAATTGTCAATCGCTCATTCAAAGCAAAGCCCAAAAACTTGATTCTGTTAATAGAATTATTATCGAACATTTCCCTATGAATGTAGGAGGGTTCTAAGCCTATTCCCATCAATTCGGCTGCAATTTCATGTGTTCTGGAGTTTGTACTTGGGTATTTGAAAGAGCCGGTATCTGCCAAAATCCCCGCATAAAGACAAGCTGCAATATCCAAATCTATCTTATTTTTGTCTCCAAGCAATTCTATGAAATCGAAAATCAACTGGGCAGTTGCTGGCGAGTTGGTGTCCCACATTTCAAAGTCGGCAAAATCCTCTTTCCCCAAATGATGGTCAATCATAACCACTTGGGCATATTTTTTCTCCACCACATTTCTCAAAGTAGCCTCCATCACATCTACTCGTCCTAAACCAGAAAAATCCAAACAAAAAATTAAATCTGAATCTTTGAATAATTCAAAGGATTTAATTTCATTTTGGTCATTGAAGATAATTGTTTCTTCTTGCCCAGGCATCCAATGCAAAAACTTGGGATAATCTGTAGGAGAAATTACCCAAGTCTCATGCCCTTTTTTTCGGAGGAAATGAGAAAGCCCTAAACAAGAACCTAATGCATCGGCATCGGGCTTTCGGTGTGGAATAATTGTAATTTTCTTGGGGGAATCCAACAACTCTTTCAGTTCAGCAAGTCTCTTCATAATTCGTTAACCTCAATCGAAAATGCTTTCTCTCAACCAAAGTGGTTCGGAAAAACACAACTATTTATAGTTTTAGTGATAAATGAAGCGCAAAACTGACAAGTTTTTGTTGGAAAAGCAAGTATCAAGTAGTAAGAATAAAGATGTTGGAAACATGCGAGCTCTTTAAAATGTAATAAATTTGGTTGTCTGACAATTTTTGTGGCTGATGTGTTCCATGAAATACGAAATAAGGAATAATCATCAATTACAGCCTCCAGATTAGACAACTAATCTGAGCTGTTTTTTACCTCCACAAAATTTGTCAGAGAACCATAAATTTTTATGGAAATTTATTATCAGTAGCTATTCAATAAATCTCTGACTTCCATTAGAGCAAATCCAAGCAGATTCAATCCTCTCCAAGCTCTAGGATTATAAATAGCCTTATGGTCTTGCGTCATTCCAATTCCCCAAATGGCATCTGGGCTGGCTTCTACCAAAACTCTATTTCCTGTGCTTAAAAGAAACTCTTCGAATTCAGGATTTTGGATGAATTTATGCCGATTTCCCTCCACCACAATCTCAAGCCGATTCTGATTCCATACACCATCATCAAAGTTCTTTACTTTTCTGCCTAGCTTTTTTGCTTCTGCTGGAGTTTTTGATTGGATAACTTTCTCCAAAATCTCAGAATCCTCAAACAACTCGGCTTTTTTCGCCATTATCTAATGTTCAGCCGTTTTGTAAACAACTCCCTCAACCTCAAAAGGAAACTCAAACCATTGGCTGAAACAGGATTTGGCAACTTCATCTCCATTTTTGGAATGCCCCCAAAAGAAAAGATATTTCAAATCCTGACCGTTTTCAAGTTGCGCTGTAATATTTGCTATGTTGTATTTCATTGCTTTTCAGATTAGACTTTATCACGATTGGTTTACCATACTCATTATTGTGGTTCAACTCGGAGAGTCGAGCTACGATTAGCTACTGTAGAGCGGGTTTCACTACCCGCTCAAAACGACAAGCTAGGCTATACAAAATCAATCGTGATAATATCTATTGAATAATATGAAATCAAAACTACTCTAATAAATCCCAATTCACTTTCTATCTTTGCATCCGTTTTCAAATTATATGAATCTGTTGGATTTATTGAGTTTACTATTCGTGAAAAATATCACTACTCAATACTGATTACTCAATACTAAAAGAATGCTTTCAAAATCGAATATCTTAAAGATTTCCCTATTTGCCACAGGTTTGTCGGGAATTGTGGCGGAATATGTACTTTCCACTTTGGCAACTTATTTCTTGGGAAACTCTGTGTTGCAATGGACAATGATCCTCTCCATCATGCTTTTTTCGATGGGTTTGGGAAGTCGCTTGAGTCAATACATAAAAACCAATATTCTTGAGAAATTCATTATTATTGAGTTTATACTCTCACTTTTAGTCGCTTTCTGCTCCATTTTGGCATATTCCGCTTCGGCTTATGCCAGTTTCAATGCTTCGCTGAGTGTATTTAGATTACCTTTCGATGGTGTAGTAATTTACATGATGAGTATTGCCATAGGAATGATGATTGGTTTGGAAATCCCGATGGTTACTCGTTTGAATGAGGAATTTGAGGAACTGAAGGTCAACATTGCCAACGTAATGGAGAAGGATTATTACGGAAGTTTAGTGGGTGGCGTTTTCTTCGCCTTCATTGGTTTGCCCATTTTCGGATTGACTTACACGCCATTCATTTTGGGAAGCATCAACTTTTTGGTAGCCATTTTCCTATACATGATTCTGAAAGACTCACTCAGTCCAACTTTCAGAAAAGGGCTTTTGGTTTTCGGTGGAGTGGTTTTGTTCGGAATTGGATTTGGAACAGCTTATGCCAAGCAAATAATCAATTATGGCGAACAGAAAAGGTATAAAGACAATGTGATTTACCAAGAACAAACGCCTTATCAGCGAATTGTGGTAACAGAATGGCAAAATCATCATTGGTTTTACCTCAACGGAAATCTCCAACTCAGTAGTTTTGATGAATGGATGTATCACGAACCATTGGTTCACCCAGTTATGAAACTCTCGCAAAACCCTTCGCACGTGTTGGTTTTGGGTGGTGGAGATGGTTGTGCTGTTCGGGAAATCCTCAAATATCCTTCTGTAGATAAAATCACATTGGTAGATTTGGATAGTGCCGTAACCCGATTGGCAAAAACACATCCTGCCTTTCTCGATATGAATGAAGACGCACTCTCTAACCCGAAAGTAAATGTAATCCATACCGATGCTTTCAATTATATGGAGAAAAATCTTGATTTCTACGATGTCATTATCATTGATTTCCCAGACCCGAAAAGTGTGCAATTAGGAAGGCTCTTTTCGCAGACTTTCTACCGAATGTGTTATAATCACCTCCGACCAAATGGAATAATCATTGCCCAAGCAGGAAGCCCGTATTATGCCACAAAGGCATTCTACTGCATAGAAAAAACCATTCGTTCGGCAGGATTTTCCGCCATTCCACTCCACAACCAAGTACTTTCTTTAGGAGAATGGGGTTGGATTGTGGGCGCAAAGTCAATTGAAGAAAAGGATTTGAAACCTAGATTACAATCTCTTAAATTTGACAATATCCAAACTAAATGGTTGACTGATGAAAGCATGAAATTAATTACCACTTTCGGTAAATCAGTCATTCCGCTAGACAGCGGTTCGGTGGAAATCAATAAAATTCACAATCCTGTTCTGCATACTTATTATATGAAAGGCAATTGGGATATTTTTGCTTATTAGGGAATTGGAGAGTTACTGATTTTGTGAGTTGGCGAGTTGAAAAATAATCTTCGTAGCCGATAGCTTCTAGCTATCGGAAAAAGTCAATCTCACGTACCGCCTCTTAAATCTCCTCTGAAAACTTCAAAATTGATTTTGCCAACTGACTCCAATCGTATTTTGCTTTTTGGGCTTCTATGCTTTCTGGAACGGAAGTCTGCAAATCAGTTTCAAAAAACTGCTCCACTCCAACTCTGATTTGTTGTGCATTGGGTTTTTCAATGACCAAACCGCCTTCATAAGTATCTACCATTTCTTTCAAGCTACCCACATTTGTTACAATTACTGGCAAGTTGAAATGGAAAGCGATGGAAACTACACCGCTTTGCGTAGCAGTTTTGTAAGGTAAAACACTCACATCGGAAGCAGAGAATAGCAAAGGCACTTCCTCATCGGCAATGTAGCGGGCGTGGGTTTGAATTCTTTCTTTGTTCGGATTTCGTGCAATCATTTCTTCATATCTGCTGAAATCTTCATAGCTCTCTCCTGCAATCAGCAAGAAATACTCATCGGAGAGCTTTCCGAATGCTTCAATCAGTAAATCCAAGCCTTTGTAAGCTCTAATCAAACCGAAAAACAACAATACTTTTTTGTTTGGAGGAATGTTCAGTTTCCATTGTGCTTCGGTCTTGTCTAGTTTATCTCCAAAATGAGAGTAAAGCGGATGCGGATGGAATAAGGTTTTGGCATCGGGTTTTAGCGAGAGTAAATCTTGCTTTACCGAACTACTCATTGCCACAAAACCATCGGCACTATTTAGGAAATATTTGTTCAGTTGCGTGTCTCCAATTCGCTTCTCGTGTGGAATTACATTATCGAGAATGGGAATTACTTTCGTACCTTTTTTGCGTAGTTTCCTAGCCACAGTTCCCAACCCTGGAGCGAAAAATGGCATCCAGTATTTCATCAATAAAATATCTGGTTGGAACTTAGCGATTTCCTTAGCCGTGCTCAAATAAGTAATCGGATTGATAGTATCCAACACTCTTTTTGCGGGAATTTTATCAGAAGAGTCGGTTTCTGAAGCAAACTGGCTCGAACCAGGAAATAGAATTTCTGGATATTGCCTTTTGAAAGTATAAGCTTCAGTAGGGTTTCCCAATTCCTCAAACGCTCTGTATAAAGAAGCATTGAATTGGGCTATTCCGCCACGATAAGGATAAAATGTTGAAAGGAAAGCTATTTTCTTGCTCATTGGATTATAATGTTTGAGCAAGTTTATGGAATTATAGAACTCCAACCAAAAGGGTTTTGGAAAAACAGAGAGAAGGATGGCGATTTTCTGGTAAGAACCTAAATCAAAGAAATGTTTTTTTTAGAAAAAACTCTTCTCGATTTCCTCTATATTTTGAGAGAAAGAGTTGTCGGGAATCGTAGTAAATTTCAAATTTGGAAATTCTTTATTGTAATCTTTTATCAAATCTGCATAAAATTTTTCATCCTCTAGAACATCATCATACTCTTTGTCATCTAGAAAATCGTAAAACCAATTAATATCTACTTGAAGTTTAGAGTCAACAACTAATTCATGGATAAAACTAAAAAGAACATGAAATGTCTTTTTAGAATATTCTGTGAAATACGAAAGCCTAAAATTTATTGCAAGATGAGATTTGTTAGAATTATCGTGGTAAAATCTTAACCATTGTGTCATTTCAGAAAGAAATTCCTCTGTAGTAGGCTCTTCACAATGAAATCTTCCTGCTATCTCAATAGTCCCATTATAATAGTTTCCTATTACATATGGCTCATCACTATTCATTCCACAAAAAATTAAATTGAGCATTTATTCGAGAGTAGATAAATGTTTCTGTCTATAAGTCCTTAGGAATGGAAATTAAATAAATGCGCTTTTTCTCTTGTTTCTTTTTGGTCTATTCTTCGTTAAAAATTTCGCCATAGCAATACTATGACTACAATTTTTGCCTTGACTAGCCTCAAAAATAAACTGCGATAAAGAAGCTATTTATTTAATCTCCATTCCTTATAAAAACAAGTCTCTACAAATTGAGCATTTGCAGAGACTTGTTCACTTTATCAAACTGCCACTTTAAATCGCATCAATAATAGCGTTCAAAGTACCACTTGGCCTCATAGAATCTGTTGCTTTTGCAGCACTAGGAGAGTAGTAACCATCAATGTCCATGGCAACGCCTTGTACGGAATTCAACTCATCAACAATTTTTGCTTCATTGCTTGCTAGAGATTTTGCAATCGGTGCAAATGTAGCTTGCAAGTCGGCATCAGTTGTTTGTTTTGCCAACTCCTGCGACCAGTATAAAGCTAAGTAGAAATGACTTCCTCTATTATCTAGCTCATTTACTTTTCTTGATGGAGATTTACCATTTTGAAGTAAAGAAACCGTAGCGTTGTCCAATGTATCAGCTAATATTTTTGCTTTAGGATTGTTATTTGTCTCTGCCTCATGTTCCAAAGAAACTGCCAATGCCAAGAACTCGCCTAAAGAATCCCATCTCAAATGGTTTTCTTTATTGAACTGTTGCACGTGCTTTGGAGCAGAACCACCTGCACCTGTTTCAAATAAACCACCTCCGTTCATCAATGGAACAATAGAAAGCATTTTTGCGCTCGTTCCTAATTCTAAGATTGGGAACAAATCTGTGTTGTAATCTCTCAATACATTTCCTGTAACAGAAATTGTGTCTTCCCCATCTTTCATTCTCTGAACGGAAACCTTCGTTGCTTCTACAGGAGAAAGAATTCTGATATCTAAACCATCTGTATCGTGATTTGGCAAGTATGCTTTTACTTTTTGGATGAGTTGAGCATCGTGCGCTCTGTTTTCGTCTAACCAGAAAATAGTAGGAACGCCAGTCGCTTTTGCTCTGTTCACAGCCAATTTAACCCAATCCTGAATAGGTAAATCTTTCACTTGACACATTCTCCAAATATCTCCTTCTTCTACGGAATGCTCAATCAATACAGTTCCTGCATTATCAACCACTTGTACTTTACCTGCCGAAGAGATTTCGAATGTTTTATCATGCGAGCCATATTCTTCTGCTTTTTGAGCCATTAAACCCACATTAGGTACAGTTCCCATGGTGGTTGGGTCGAAAGCACCATTCTTTTTACAGAAATCTATGGTTGCTTGGAAGACTCCTGCATAAGAGCTATCTGGAATAACTGCTTTTGTATCTTGAGATTCCCCTGCTTTGTTCCACATCTGACCAGAATTTCTAATCATGGCAGGCATAGAAGCATCAATAATTACATCACTTGGTACATGTAGGTTTGTGATTCCTTTGTCAGAATCAACCATTGCCAAATCTGGCCCTTCATCTAAGCATTTCTGAACTTCCGCTTCAACTGCTGTTCTTACAGAAGCATCTAGCTTGTCCAAGTTCCCAAATAAGCTACCAAGCCCATTATTTACATCTACTCCAACTGCGTCCAACTCTTTTCCGAATTTTTCAAAAACAGATTTGAAAAAGACTTTCACACCATGACCGAATATGATTGGGTCAGAAACCTTCATCATAGTTGCCTTCATGTGAAGAGAGAACAATACATTTTTTGCTTTGGCATCTGCAATTTGGGCCTCCAAGAAAGTAATTAATGCTTTCTTGCTCATCATTGTAGCATCAACAATCTCGCCTTCAAGAACGGAAACAGATTCTTTCAAGATTGTTGTTCCATTCGCTCCAACCAATTGTATTTTTACATTGCCTGCTTTGGTAATGGTTACTGATTTCTCGTTGGAAGCAAAGTCTCCAGCTCCCATAGTAGCCACATGAGTAGCAGAGTTCGCAGACCATTTACCCATAGAATGTGGATTTTGCCTTGCGTAAGCTTTCACAGGCTTAGGTGCTCTTCTGTCTGAATTCCCTTCTCTTAAGACAGGATTCACAGCGCTTCCTTTTATTTTTTCGTAAGTAGCTTTTATGCTTTTCTCTTCCTCATTCGCAGGCTCGTCAGGATAGCTAGGTACAGCAAATCCGTCAGATTGCAACTCTTCAATCACGGTTTTTAGTTGGGGAATAGAAGCCGAAATATTTGGTAACTTAATAATGTTCGCTTCTGGTTTCTTAACCAATTCGCCCAATTCAGCCAAAGCATCGGCTACTTGTTGTTCTGGTTTTAGGTAAGAAGGGAAGTTTGCCAAGATTCTTCCTGCAAGGGAAATGTCTTTTGTTTCCATTTCAATTCCACATTGCTTGGCGAATGCCTGAACAATAGGAAGCAGAGATTTTGTAGCTAAAGCGGGAGCTTCATCGGTATGCGTGTAAATTATTTTAGATGACATAGGTTATTTTTAGTTTTAGAATCGAAAAGTCGATTATGGTAAATACTTACTTTGAGTTTGAATCGGCAAATATAGCATTTTGAATGAAGATTTTCTAATGAAATATTTTTGGATTCTATATGCTTTTATACTACTCTGCATTAGGGCAAATCTCTAAAATTTCATTAGCTAGTGCATTGGTTTCCGAGTTCCCTTTAGTATTTTTCGCATTATGATTACGTTGCTATTCAAGGCTTCTTATGGGACCCGTAGCGGGTGCTATCGCCTTCGAGCCTTGAATCAATGTTAGCAAGTCGGTAGCCGATGCTATTCCTAACTTGCTAAAAAAGAAAGTTAGGAAACTTTCAGCAGATGAAATCGAGGTTTGGAAACCTCAATTAGCAAAACGGTCAGGTAGAGTAAGATTCTCTCTTTTTCCTAAAAAACAATATGAAAGACACCAGAAAACTATTCCACCTCATCAGTTATTTGCAATATCCCCTAATGGCTGGCTCTCTTTTTTTCTATGTTCCTTTTCTGATTTCAATTGTAAAAAGAAATCCTGATTGGAACAACCTCAACAATATGCTCATATTTGTTGGAATTGCCATCAGCTTTTCTGCCTTGCAGGACGCTACAAAAACCCAAAGTAAATTTGCAAAAAGAATATGGGAAAGTCCGAAAAAAGGAAAAACCATGTTATTCATCATGACAATAACCATGTTTGCTTTTATTTCTGTTGGGTTGTTTGGATTTTACTTTACTGAAACCGAGCAATTGAAATCAATCTCCATCGGTCTGGTTGCATTTGGAATTGGCTACATTGGTTTACTGAAAACAGCGGTGGAAATGTTTGAAAACCATCGAATTGATAGAAACCCAACTATTTCCAAATCTGAATAAGCGTTTTTTTTAAGCTAAATCTAACCTTCCATTGACTCTCGCCAAGCACAAACAACTTCCTCTCGCATTTTTAATTCTACTTTGGATAATTATCCAAACTATTACCTATTTCCATTTTGAAATGCGGGCTTCGGTAGATTCAGATTTGTATATTGGAATCGCTAGAAATTTACTGAATGGAGAATTCCCCAGCGGAAGGGAACTCTACTATTCTACTTATGGGTTTTTAATTGCCATTCCCTTGGCTTTCGGGTTGAGCTATGAATTTGTGTTGATACTGCATTTTGCCTTTGCCCTTTCTGCACTCATTTGCCTTTATAAACTCACTTATTCAATTACTCAAAATACAAAACAAGCTTTTGTTGCGAGTTTACTTTATGTGCTTTGGTTCAAATTTCAGCAATGGAATTTGATTGTTTATACCGATGCTAGTTTTGCTCATTTGGTTGTTATTTCCATCTATTTCCTCCACCAAGCAAACTCGAAAACTGATTTAGGATTCGCTCTTTTATTAGTTCTTTTCACGGCATTTATTCGCCCTACGGGAATGGGTTTTCTATTTGCCATTCTTGCTTACTTCTCTTTTGATTCATTTCGGAATGTGTTCAAGTACAGATTGAAAGCAATAGCCATTTCTGTGGTTGGATTCAGTATTTTCCTAGCTCTTCTGAATATTGCCATGAGCCATTATATCGACTGGTTTATTGAAAGTTATGCCAAAGCAGAGATTATTTACCCCAACGAGTCGCTATTTATAGCAAAGCCAAGCAGTTTAGTTTTACCCAAAAAAAATACGCTTCCAATCGTCAGACTGATTCTTTTCTTTATTCAGAATCCGATTTATATGCTCAAAATTACTGCTTTGAAAATGGCTTTATTCATTGGGCACATTAAACCTTATTACTCCACAGCACACAATATTTTCATTGCCAGCTTCCTCTATCCAGTTTATTTTTTCGCCATCAGAGGCTTTTTCCGTTTTCCCAATGGGAAACTGAAAGCGTTTATCATTACATTTCTATTTTTCCAAATCCTCACAGTCAGTTTCACAAGCGAGAATTGGGATGGAAGATTCCTGCTTCCATTGCTTCCGTGGATTTTCCTTTTGGCTTCTTTTGGAGTGGGGAGAAATTATAATTTGGTTGGCAAGGAAACTTGAATTTTATAGGTTCATTTCTTTAATTGTGAATCAAAGAAATCCATTCTGAAAGAATAAATTATAAACGTCCTTGGGTAGCAATCGGAAGGGGTACCGTTTCATACATTTACTCTGGAGCGAATCAAAACAGATTTTCAGCAGTTGCTTCCAATAGCCCTACTGTTCCTGCATAATCCCAGCCTAAAACATCTTTCCTTGCCCACTGCCCATTCCGAGTGAATTTCCGAAAAGGCTGTCCCAATATTAGGATTTAATTGATTATCAGATAGTTGCGTTAATGGGTTTTGGTTAGAACTGAAAATTATTTGGTTGTAGGTTTAGCGTAGCGTTCCTACGACCTTTTCATATTTCGAGCGTCCGCTCGAATCTACCAGACATTTATGCAGTATGAGTCTTAGCAGACGCTAAGACTCTATTTTACGTTATGACTCAATTATTTTTTTGTTAGATTTGAAACATGGAAAGAAAATACAAATTTCACGATGACCGAGCATTGTATTTCGTAACCTTCACCGTAGTCTATTGGCTAGATATTTTCATCAGAGAGGAGTATAAAGAGATTTTCTATGAAAGCATCCGATATTGTCAAAAGGAGAAAGGGCTGGAGGTTTATGGTTTCACCCATCTGGTCGTAGGTTTTTTTCCTACGACCTTTTCATGTTTAGAGCGTCCGCTCGATTCTGCCAATAAACATAGGTCAAAAATCTTGCGTTTTTTGAAAGTTAGATGAGTTTGTCGATTAAAGCACCTACCCAATACACAAATTATAAATGTAACAGGCGAATTTGCACATGAGGGTGAAGCTTCTGCTTATTTAGATGGAGACAGTTGGTCGCTGATTTGGCTGAAGTACTCGGGTATTCTGCCCTTCAGGCTTGTTATCTCCAGCTTTTGAAGAATCGTGAATTTCAGGTTGGATTTAATCCTGATGATGAAGAAAGCCTTGGACGGCAAAGCGGCTGAATCCATCTCGGAAAGTCGAGTATGGACTCACACGAAAGCCCAGATTCAATGCTGTTCTGCTAGTATCCAATTCGGTAATCAGCATGCGAAGGGAGCTTGCCTGCATAACAATGGCATAAATCATTTTCAAGGTAAAATCACTAAAAAAAACGACTTATAACTACCTTTTTATCAATTTTGCTACCTTGGTCATCTAAAAAGGTCTTTAGGGGCTGTTAATTTTTCAAACGTGTTCATAATTCAGGAGTTTGGTCGCTTCCAAATTAAAACATTTTTGGGAATTGCTCCTCTAACCAAATTTCGTACCGCCACTAATGCTCAAATACAGTATTTTTCTTAAGGAAATTTCTGTCTAGAATTTCAAAATCAGTACGTAAATTCCCTAAAGCTTATTCAGCTCATTATCAGAAGCATAGCGGAAGTTGCCATAATTAGCTGCTTTGAAAGAAGCAATTGCCATTCTGCGATCCCCAGTAGATTTAGAAACCAAGCCAAGAGCAAAGTTGGCAGCCGCTCTAGAGTCAGAGTCCATTGAACGATTATTTGCTAGTGAGCGCAAAATTCTCTTAGATTCATCGTAGTTCTTCAGTTTGAAGTAAAGAACACCTTGCAGGATTGCCGCTTTGTACAATCTGGGCTGAAGCTCTAAAGCAGTTTGTGTAGATAATAAAGCATCCTTGTATTTTCTTGCTCCAAGTTGATATTCAGCTAAATCTAAAAGCCTTTTTGCTTTCACAACAGGGTTTGGTTCTGACTGAGCTAGCGGAGATCGCAAGTTTATAGCGGGGAAATTATTGATTTTCCCATTCACTATCTTGAGCATTTGCCTAGATTTCGTATAGTTTTTATCTAGTGAAAGGCTTAATTTGAGTAACTGCTCCGCCTCTGAGAAAAAATAAGAAGAGTAGTAAGCATTTGCCATTGCATAATTATACTGTGGAGTCATTTTAGCAATCAGCGCACGAAACTCGCCATGATTGGCATAGTTGAAAGCGGCTCTCGCGCTTCTGTGATCCCCCAAATGATAGTAGGCATATCCTAATTCGTAATAGAATCGGGCAATTTTCTGAGATTCAACCGTTTGTAGGTTTCGCAATGCAGTCAGCATACTTTGCTTTGCCGTTTCATAGTTTTTGATATAGTTATAGAACTTGGCTTCATAATAAAGTACATCTAAATACTCTGGGCTTCTGGGTGTAACTATTGCTTTTACATCTTTTATGTGCGTTCCTGATTTTCCAAACTGCCCAACGGCATGTAGCGTTTGGATAATTTTCATTTTATACTCAATCCTCTTTTTGGTATCTGTTTGGTGTCGGAAAGCATTATCTAGGCTTTTAACGGATGTTAGATAGCTACTTTTCTTTTCATATAGCCAAGAAAGCCGGGTGTATGCTTCCACATAGTTTCTTTTTAAGCGAATAGTTTCTTCAAAACTCTTAATGGCACAATTATAATCTTTCTGTAAAATACAGCATTGTCCTTTTTGGTAGTAGTATTGATAGTTGGTAGGATCTAGCTTAATTGCCATATCATAGTGTTGAACCGCAGCAGATAAGTTATTAATTTTTCTGTAGTGTTCTGCCTTCATAAAAACACTCGAAGCCGTTTCTGTCTGTGCTAAAGCTGGAAAGCAGAAGCAAAGAAAAGCTAAAAGTATAAATGGTATTTTTTTTAATGGCATATCTGTGCTTTTTTTCCTGCAAAACCTTCTGCTATTGTTCAAACGAGAAACATAGGCTATGTTGTTACAATAGTTAACTTCTGTTGTGCAAATCTTGTTCCTAAACATTGTTTTGGCATAGGTGATTTATTTAGTTTAAGTTAATAAAAATTGAAACGAATCGAAAGTGGGCACTTGGTAACATTCGTAATTGACTTTTCTAGCTTGAAGAGCACAAACTCAAATGAGAAATCATCTTATCAAATCACTCCAAATTCTAGATAAAACTTAGAGTTTTTACCGAAAGGAATCTAGGGCTTGTGCAGTAATAAACCCCAGTTAGTGAAGTAGTTTGAAAACCAACTCCTTCATGAGTTCTTCATCTGAGATTGTACTATTCACTCCTTTACATTTTAAATCTGCTTCATGTAAATATTCAATAGCTTGGAGTGTTTTTCCCAAGTTGTAATTCCGAGTAGCAGTCAAATATTCTTTCATGAAAAATGGGTGGACTTTCAGCATACTTGCTAATTCATTTTGGCTTTTTCCTTTATGCTGGTGTGCCATCAAAACCTTCGTGAAAAAGCCAAATAGCAATGAAATCATTGGGATGATTGGATTATTCTTGATATTGCTTTGGAAATAGTTGATGATTTGGTTTGCCTTTACCACATTTTTGGTTGCCAAGGCAGATTGCAATTCAAATACATTGAACTCCTTACTAATTCCCACTTGTTTGGTTACTACTTCCTGAGTGATTTCTTTTCCTTTTTCATGAGAAATCAGCAGTTTATCAATCTCGTTGGAGAGCCTACTTAAATCATTCCCAATATAATCTGACAGCATTTGTGTGGCTTTCGGGTGGATTGGAGTTCCCTTTTTCTGGCAGTAGCTTTTAATCCAGTCGGGCAACTGATTGTCATACATTTTTTTGGATTCCACCATAATAGCGAATTTGTCCAATGCTTTGGACATGGCACTTCGGGCATCCAGTTTCTTGTGTTTGTGTCCGAAAACTAGAACTGTGGATGGAACTGGTTTTTCAGCATACCTTTTGAGTTGTTCCTGACCTGCCTTCTGCTTCAAATCAGTAATTTCCTGTGCTTCTTTCACAATAATGACTTGCCTTTGAGCCATCATTGGGAAGCGTCTAGCGTTCTCTAAAATATATTGTATGGTTACTTCTTTGCCATACATAATATGCAGGTTGAATCCTTTTTCTGCATCTGAAAGTCCTTTTGCTTCAATAAAATCGCTGATTTGGTCAATATAGAAAGCCTCATCGCCATGTAGGAAATAGAGTGGGGAATATTTGCCCTCGTTCAGGGCTTTGAGGGTGGCATCAGGTTTCTGTGGCATATTTGATTGGGAAATCTGCGGTTCAAAATGTGGAAAAAGTAAGCTAGTTTGAAATCCAAACAAAAATACAAAGTCTCATTCAGAATTTTACTTCTGAATGAGACTTTGTGGGAAATGAATATAATGCTAGTTTTTACTCAAACATTTTGTCATCAATTCCTTTGTTCACTTCAATTTTCTGAACTTCGATTGTCAATGGCCCGCCCGGAGACTCAACAGTCATTGTATAAGGAAACATCACTCCATCAACATTTTTGTAGTTGCCTAAGGTCATTGCTCCTTGTTGTGCAGAAGTATTTTGAACCAATAAGCCAGATTCTACATCATATAAATGTATTTCCTTGTCTCCACCAGGAGTAACAACCTCTACTTTGTAGGCTTTTTTGCCATCTAGCATTTGTGTTCCTACAAGTTCTAATTTATAACCATACTTAGCGTAATCAAGCTCAGGGCTCATAAGCGACTTATGTTTCATGGCTAAATAATCATCTCCAGTAATTTCTTTACTTCCCATCATTCCCTTCATACTCATTCCTTCTGGAGTGAAGATTTGCTTGTTTACTTCTTGCTCACCCATTTTCTGAATCATCACCATTTTGTCTGGAGCTTTTTGAACTAATACGGTTGTCATGCTTTGCCCTCCCATATTCATAGATGTTTCGGTGTAAATATCTTTAAGCGCAGCTATTTTTGCTCTTCCACCTCTTGCTTTCAAGTAGTTTTCAATCACTTTTTCAGCAGTTAATCCAGCTGGGATTTTATTGGCATTCGGGTCTTCTTTAACCTCTTTTCCATAAATATCATAGATAGTTGCCTTTCCGAATTTAGCCATTTTGTCCTTCAATTCAGAAGTAGAGCCAACAACTTCAATATAAGCTTGTTCTGGGCGAATGTATTTCTTCGCCATCATCTGAATATCTTCTTGAGTGATTGTAGCGACTTTTTGTAAGTAAGTTTCGTAATAATCGGAAGGCAAGTTGTAGCGAGCAATGTTCAGCGCAAATCCTGCAACAGTTTGTGGGCTTTCCAAAGAACGAGCAAAGCTACCTGTCATCTTGTTTTTAGTGAGCTGCAAAAGTTCAGCGTCAACTTTCTTGTTACGGATTGTATCCATTTCTGCTAAAAATTCTACTACTGCACTATCTGTGACATTGTTTCTTACTTTTGCAGATGCGGCAAAATAACCAACAGTTTCATCAGAAGCCAAACGGGAATAAGCTCCATAAGTCCAGCCTTTATCTTCACGAATGTTTTGCATCAAATAAGCGTTGAAACCACCTCCACCAAGAATTGTATTCATCATTCTTGCTTTAATTGCATCATCACTACCAGGCTTTAGGTTTATTGGGTAAGTAATATTAATTACAGATTGAATCGCTCCAACTTTATCAACCAAAGCTACTTCCGATTTTGTCGGGCCAACTGGCATATCATATTCATGAGTAGGAACATCTCCTTTCTCCCATTCGCCAAAATACTTTTTTGCCAATTTCTTAGCGTCTTTGTATTTGATATCTCCTAAAATTATTAAATAAGCCTTGTTTGGCTTATAATAAGTATTGTAATAGTTCTTGATTTGGTCGAGCGTGATTTTTTCAACCGTTTTTTCTGTTACCAATTCTCCGTAAGGGTGGTCTTTTCCGTAAAGTAAAACATTGGCTACATTACCAGAAATAGCATCTGGGTCAGTTTTGTTAGAAGCCAAGCCAGAAATTGTTTCTTTTTTTGCCTTCTCCAATTCTTCTGCTGGGAAGGTTGGATTCATCAAAACATCAGACATTACTTCCAAAAGTGTGTTTTGGTGTTTTGTCAAAGATGAGCCGAACATGCCTCCCGAAGAAGTGAAAAATGAAGCACCAATAAAATCTACAGTCTCGTTGATTTGGTCTTTTGTGCGGTTTTTAGTTCCTTTCTTCATCAAACTGCCCGCCATAGAAACATAGCCAGCCGTTTCGCCTTCTTTGATTGGATCAATATCCAGACTTAATTGTATGGAAACTCTAGGAATTGTATTGTTTTCAATTACAAATACTTTCAGGCCATTTTTCAACTCGAAAGACTTGTACTCGCCAATATTAATTTTTGGAGCAGGGCCAGGTGTTGGTGCCTTGCTTCTGTCTAGCGTTTGGGCATTTGCCGAAGCAAAAGCAAAAACTAGTGCACATATAAATAAGCTTATTTTCTTCATTTTTTTATAGATATAAGATGTAAGAATTTAGAAATCAGAATTTGTACTAGATTCTAATTGTCTTTCTTAGCGTTCGGATCTTGTGATTTTGGTAAATAGTAAAGTACAACACGGTTGTTTTTATCCAAATACTTGTTGGCAACTCGTTTAATATCTTCACGAGTAACTTTCATATATCTTTCAATCTCTGTGTTGATTAGATTAGCATCACCATAATACATGTGGTAGTTTGCCAAGCTTTCAGCAATTCCCGCCATTCTTGAGTTGCTACTTACAAAGCCATTCTCAATCTGGTTTTTCAATTTCTGAAATTCTTTCTCAGAGATAAGCTCTTTTTTTACTTTTTCGTACTCAGCATCCATCGCTTCTTCTAAGTCAGCTGGGGAAACTCCCATATTGGTGATTCCGAATGCCAAAGCAACTCCTGGGTCTTCCAGATTGAGAGGAAAAGTACCTACGAATAATGCTTTTTGTTGCTCATCCTTTACAGATTTGTTTAGTCTAGAGCTTTCTCCGGTAGAAAGTAATTGTGCCAACATATCCATGGCATAATAATCCTCTGTTCCTT
>JBLIFI010000038.1:0-17730 GCA_047633715.1 Flammeovirgaceae bacterium | reverse complement strand
AGTTTGGCATAGCACCGCTACGGCAAATTTTTTTAACGAAGAATAGCCCAAAAAGAAACAAGAGAAAGTAGCATCTTATTTAATTTCCGTTCCTAAGACTCTGAATCCTGTTTTCAGGAATGTGGATTTTTTCTCATCAATGGGCAATTCACGAAATCCAAAAAAAAATAGGTTCGTGTTATTTGGTTGTTGATATATTTAGACTTGCTAAGTTTGAGTAACTAAGACTACTAAAAATTCGCAACTTTTATGACTCTCAGTTAAAGAGACTTAGCAAGTCTTTCGTAACAGAGGCTATTGAATTAGGAACTTTTGGGAATTCTGATTTCTTCTCATCAATGGGCGATTCATGAAATCCAACAGAATATATTTTATAGTGTATAAGCGTGAGTTAAAAAGTAAAAAAAATGAACTGTTCATGTATTAAATCTAAACTATTCTTTGGCTTCGTTTTATTATTGGTTGGAGGATGCCGATTGAATAACCTAGAAGTAAATCCTGCTGAAGATTACTTCCGTGTTTTTGATGTCAATACGCAACTAGGCTATGAAGCGCATGATATTGAATTACTTGACGATGGCTACCTGATTTATGGAACCGCCATTGTGGATTCGTCTCAGGGAAGTAGTTTGGTATATGACATGCCTTACTTGTTGAAGTTAGACCTTTTTGGTACGATTGAATGGGATACTACTTTTTTTGCATTCCGAGATAGAAGAGACAAAAACAGAAGCATAGACAATAGTCATAAACAGTTAACTAAAATTGGGGATAGTTATATTTTCACAGGCTACCTTCAAGATGCAGGAGACAGCCAAATTAGATTACTGTCATTCAATTTAAACACTCGGGAGTTAAGCGTTCTTTATACATTCAATGAGGCAATTGATGCTATTGAGGCAATAGATATTGTTGAAAACCCGACTAGTGGAGGTTTTTACGCATCAGCTTCCCAATGTTTCAACAGTATTACAGAGGCTGACCGAGTGAGTTTGTATTACTTTGATGTTGCTGGCAACCTACTTTGGAACAAGGAACTCACCGATTCTTATTTGTGCGAGCATTCTTCATCTGTGAGTGTAAATGCTTCGCATACAGAACTATATCATGATATAGGCTATCTCCAAACAAAGTCTGGAACTGAATATGTCTATTTGAAAACCGCTCTCAACCCAAGCGCAGGAAATCTCCAATTCAGCCTCTTATTTGCAGACCCAAATACGGGCGATACTATTTTCTCGAATATATATAATGATATTCAAGTCGTTTTTGATGGAGACGAGCCTAGTTTGCAAACTGGAATGCCCATTGTAGTATATACTGATGCAGATGATTCATTGCAACTGGCTACTGTGAATTTCACTACTGGCGGAGAAGAACTTTTATATCCGAATATTGATATAAAAATTGGCTCGCCAAATGTTGGATTCAACGAAAATGTATTTTCCTCGAATGAACTTGCCTTGGGCGTTCCCATTTTAATTGAAGAAGCAACTGTGGACGATGTGGATATTTTGATTTATGCGGGAACAACTCGGGAAGGTCGGATTTTGATTTCCGTTTTTAATAAAGCCACAGGGCGTTTATTGAATAAAAAATACTTTGGCTACAATTCCTATTACGAAGTTGGGGGAATTACACAAACAGCAGATGGAGGACTTATCATTGCTGGGCATACGATTACGGCAGGCAGATTTCAGCAACTCACAGTAATAAAGGTATCGCAATCTAGGTTGGCTGAATTGCTGAAACTAGATTAGTGATAGTTCATGATTAGCAGTTTGTGAACTGGCTTTGAATTACTTTTTTTAGGATTTTATTAGATTTTTAAAATCAGTTTTACAACGCAAAATGTCCGACATCTTAAAGATGTCGGACATTTGATTTAGTTTTTCTTCGGTATTGCTACCGCATTTCCATCCCGAATTGCCATGTAGTGTGAATACACAATTTCCACATCGGGTTCGTTGAAAACATCTTGAATATGACTATGAAACTCTGAGTAAACTCGCTCGCTTTACTGCTGAAAATGCACCATTTTTTTGTTGGATATAGAATAAAGTATCCTTCTCGAAAATAACTGGAACGGGGCTTTCTCTGGTAGGTTTCCGAACTGAAAGGCTATCTTGCGCTTGAACAAATTGTGATGTGATGCACAATCCAAAAACAAATAAAAGCAATAGAAAAATCTTATTCATTGGAGAGTAGTTAATCATGAAACAACCTGCAAATGAACATATATTTTGCAGGAGTGGAAATTATTAACACGATAATCGGTATAATTCCCAATCTGGATTAGGCTTATTTCCAAACTATTACTTTCTTCGCCTTATGTCCGAAATAAAAAAAATCGTACTTTTTGGTCCTGAGTCCACAGGGAAAACTACCCTGAGTTTGGAGTTGGCAAAACACTTCCGAACCATTGCCAGCCCAGAGTTTGCCAGGCATTATGTGGATATAAAAAAAGCACACACCAAAGCAGAAAACCTAGACGAAATTATTGAGTGGAAAGATGTGGAAACGATTGCCATCGGGCAAATTCATCAGGAAAACTTATTGGAGCAACACGCTAATCAGGTTTTATTTTGCGATACAAATCTGGTTACCACACACGTTTATTCCCAACTCTATTTCGGAAAATCCTTAGAGTGGATGGATTCTGCGGTTGAAAAACAAGCCTATGATTTCTATCTTTTGCTCACAGTAGATGTGCCTTGGGTTGCCGATTTCCAAAGAGATTCGTCACTAAATAGAATAGAATTATTCAATACCTTCAAAAGCGAACTTGACCAAAGGGAAATCAACTACAAAACTATTTCGGGAGCGAGTTATAAAGACAGATTGCAACAAGTAATTGAAATTGTAGAGGATTTTCTATCAAGTAAACAACCATCTGAAGATGGTTGCAAGTGAATTGAGTAAAAGACTTAATAAAAAAATCTGCCAATCTATTTCGTCAACTCCCAAAACAAATCATCCATTACGCCAGATGGGGGAATTGCTAATTTCTTTGCGCCAATGGAAATCATTCTGGCTTGGTCTAAGTTCCCATCAATTTTCAGTTGCCGAATTAAATCCAATCTTGCTTGCATATTATACGGGTTGAGTTCAACCGCTCTCTCCAAAAACGGAACAGCTTCTTTCGGACTTCCCTTAGCTTGCAGAATTTTGGCTTCGGCATAGGCTATTTCCGATTTTGTGAAATTGGATTTTGATAAAAATAAGCCTCTTCCCTCCTTCTCTCGGTTCAGAATCTCCTTCGCCTTTTCCATTTCTCCTACAAATGCCAAAACCCGAATTTGCCTGAAAACATCTTTTTTAAACCTATTCACATCAACTCCTAGATTCAATTTTCTCAAAATCACTTCTGCCTTTTCCTCTTCATGAAGAATAAGCCAGTTTTCTGCAAGCTGAACCTGCAAAAGTTGCTTTTCTTTCTCTTGGTTAGGTTTCACAAATCGCAAACCTTCTTCCAAAGTTTCGATTGCCAATTTCGGATTTTGGTTGGCAGTCAGCACCTCCGCATATTTCTGGCGGAAATCTATATTGGTTGGATATTTTGCAACCAACTCGCTCAATGCTTTCAAGGATTTCTCAGTTTCTCCCATTTTCCCTCGTTGCCAATTGGAATAGGCAATTGCATTTTCTCGGGTAGTTGCCAAGTCGGGAATGAAGCCAAAATTGGAAATTAAATCTGCATAACTTTCAGCCGACTCAACCGACTCTACTATCATGGAGTTTTTTTTGTAGAAATACATGAGACCGAAATGATTCTCATATTTCAATTGCCAATCGATTTCTAGTTCATACGCTTTTTTCAAATTTCTTTCTATCAAAGCAATCGCCACCTTTTCTTTAAAGACTCCTCTTTCAAATTGTTCTTGAATGAGTTCTGAGCGGATTAAATAGGCTGGTGCATAGCTTGGGTATTGCACAATGAATTGGTCGAGCAAATCAATTGCGATGCTCAGACGATCTTCGGCAACAAGCTGAATCATTTCTAACTTAGCGGGTAAATAGTCAGGAGCATAAGAAAGAGCTTTTTTGAGATATCTCTCCACTTTTCTTAGATTAATGGTAGAGAAATTCCCATCTATAGAAGTGACTTCTTTATTGATTTCTTCTTGCGCTTTTGCCACAAAAGTTTGCGCCCAATTATCATTCAGCACACTCTCTTCTCCACTCAAAAAGCGTTTCGATTTCTGAACCAAACTATCTACAAAAGCATACATTTCAGGGTTTTTCTGCTCCAAATTAGTTGCCGTATTCATAGATTTATGATTTTGCGGATGGATTCGCTTTTTGGAGAAATAAGCGGTGTAAGCTTGGGCAAAATATTCGGCTTCGTTGTTGGCAGAATAATAATCAATGGTTTTCCCATCTCGCATTGCCTCAAAATAAAGCTGGCGGATTCTGCGAGTTTCCGAATCGGTGAGAACTGTGAAATGGAACAAATGGGCGAACTCGTGCAAAGTTACATTTCGCTCAAAGTGTGCGCCACGTTCCACATATTCAATTCCCGTTGCGCCACTTCCCACTCCACGAATATCCATCCATTGCCTATTGTCGAAAACCACACCTGTTTTAAACCACGGCTCGTGCATGGCAGTTGCTAAATCTACATGAAGCGGAGGAATTACAAACTTCCTTTCCAATTCGTTCAACATTGGCAAATATGCCTTTGAGGCAAAAAGCTGAGACCAAACCATCTTCTCTACCCGATTGCTCGGATACTGAACCATATCTGGAAAAACCTCTCGGAAAACTGATTGCCATTTTTCGGGAATTGAAATTTCGGAAAGCGTTATTTCAATTTGTTCATTATCAGACAAATAGCTGAATTGCTTTTTCTTAATAACTGCCGCAATTCCATTATGCGCTCCACCAAAATTTGGAGTAATGTGCAGAGTTTCTTGGAAATAGTGGAGCGAGCTGTCCAGATTTACCTTATCAATCTCCGCCAAATTGTAGAAATGAGAAGCCAAAAACAGAGTAGGAAATCTTGATTCAGGATATTTTTTCCGAATTCTATATCCAAAACCCAACCCTTTTTTAATCTCCCGTTTTACCATAAATGAGTCCATCTTTTGAAGAACCCCCAATGCTTTTTCATCACTTTCATGCACATAATCTGCATATTCCAAATGTGTATGTCCGTTCCCCCAATGCCAATGCGTGAGGTAATGCAACGGATTGATTTCCAGCGCAATTTTCCATTGGCTTGCCATATCTTTCAGTTGAGAAGCATCTCTGGTTCGCCAAATTGCGTAGCCGTACCAAAATCGGGCATCGGCAGAATATGGATTGCGCTCCAAACTCTGCTTCAAAAGAACTCTTGCCAAATCAATTTGCCTTTTCCACAAACAAACTTCAGCTTCTAGCAAATAGCCAAACTCGCTTTCAGGTTTTTCCTGTTGGATTTCACTAGCGATTTCGGAAGCGGTGGAATAATTCTTTTCGAGCAGGGCAATTTTCCCTTTCCAAAACAACGCCTCACTCCTACCCTCTTCGCCTTCCAAAACCGACTCCAACCGCTTTTTTGCTGAATACAAATCCCAACTCTGAATCTCCAACTTGACATGAAGCAATTGCGATTTTGCTTTCACATCTGGAGTCAGAACTAAGTGAATCAGCGTGTCATAAAAGTTCAAATATTTTTCGGCTTCTGCATATTCATGGTTCAAGTAAGCCAATTCTGCCCGCAACCACCTGCTTTTTGTATGGAAACTATACGACTCTATGGAATCTTTGGCAATCTTCCACAAACCTAATTCCATCATTCTCTCTATTTGCTCTGTCCAATCTTGTTTTGGAGAGAGCACAATTTCCTCTCTCATCAATTGCAATTCAGACATTGCTTCAGAAGTATTATCGGGGGAAATTTTGCCAGATTGTCCAATCAAATTAATGGAAAACAGCAACAAGAAGGCAACGAGAATTTGTTTTTTCATTAGAGATAGAATGTTCTTTGATTTGGTCAACGATGACGAAAATCGCATAATTGATATTGAGCGAATATACTAGAAAGTCGAAAGGCAATCAATTTGGGCATTTTGTAATTATTCAACATGTTAATTTTTCCGTAGATTCCTCTTCCCAGAGGAATAAAGAAGGAGTTGGTTTTTCTGTTAAGCAGCTGTTCTTCTTAGAAGAAGAACCTACAAAAGAACAAGATTAACCATTCAGTATATTTACATTACTATCAACAACTTTGCAAGCAATCATTTTGAATTATATTTGTATTGAATCTTCTTGGTAAAGCTTAGTTTTAGGTTTGATTCAACTTTATCGCTCTTCTTCGTAAAAATACCATTCCCATGAAAAAAACACTTCTCTTCCTTTTCTGTACTCTATTCGTTTTCCAAACTTCCTACTCACAAACAAAAGTGAGAGATACAGCTCCGCACGATACAACTTCCACCATCATTATTTCTGGAAAAGTATTGAATTTGGAGACAAATGAACCTCTGAGTGTTCGGCTTTTTACCTATGATTTAACCGATAATCATCAAGTAAACTCCACCACTTCCGACCCGCATACTGGCGAGTTCCATTTGGTAGTTCATGTTGGGCAACATTATGGTTTGGGAGCGCACACCACAGGCTATTTACCCGTTTTTGAGGAATTTCATTTGGTTGAAGCCATTGACCACAAAGAAATTGAACGAAATTTCTACATGGCTCCTTTGGTAAAAAACGAAGTCGTTCCCCTTACCAATGTTCACTTCCGAAAAGATGGAGAAAAACTCAAACCAATGTCTTTCATGGCTTTAGATGAATTGGCAGAGGTAATGGAAAAACACCCGACTATGGAAATTGAAATCAAAGCCTTAGAGCATTTTGGGAAGGCTGGCTACTCTGAAAAACATGCTTTGAGTTCTGGAAAAGCTATCGTAAAGTATCTCCGTAAAAAGGGAATTGACAAAACCCGGTTGAGCTACAGCGCAGTTTCCGAAACAGAATTGCACTTACCCAGCGATTTGCAAGAAGTTTTTGAAATTGAATTGATGATTAAGGAGTATGGGGAATAGCAGGCTTTCGACAATAAGTTCAGCAGTTTACTCTCAAAGAATCCGCTCCAACACCTTATCAATTCCACTCAAGTAACTTGTGCCGAAAAGATTGACATGAACCATGAGCGGATAAAGGTTATAAATATCTTTTCGGTCTTTGAAACCAATTTCGAGTGGGAAAGCTTCTTCGTAAGCTTGGTAGAAGCTATTATCGAATCCACCAAAAAGTTTAGTGAAAGCCAATTCCATTTCCCGATGTCCGTAATAAACTGCGGGGTCAACCAAGCACGGGTTTCCTTGTTGGTCTCTCATGGCATTTCCACTCCACAAATCTCCGTGGAGCAAACTGGGCTTTTCTTTGGGAAAAATTCGCTCTAAAGCCTGCGGAAGTTGGTCGAGTTTTCTGAGATAGGAAACATCAATCAGTTTGTTATAATACGCCAAGCCAAATTGAGATCGCAAACGCTTTTCCACAAAAAACTCAATCCAATCGACATGAAACTCATTGTTCTGTTGGAGTGAGCCAATGAAATTATTGAAATCCAATCCAAATTTATCGCTGGTGGTAGATTTGTGCATTTCGGCAAGTTTCCTCCCGAAATCAGTCCAATAAGTCGGAGATTGGAAACCTTCGTCAATGAACTCCAAAAGCAAAAAAGCTTTGTTTTCTACTTTCCCCAAACCCAAAACCTGCGGAATGGTAATTGAAGAATTAGCTCGCAACACCTCCAAGCCTTTCACTTCCTTCTCATACATCTCCAAAGACGATTCCTCGTTCCATTTCAAGAAAAACTCGCCTCGGTTCGTATTCAGCTGAATTGTGTTGTTGATGCAACCGCCCGTAATAAAATGGATAAATTTGACTTCCGCCTCTTCGCCAATGGCTTGGAAAATGGCAGATTCAAAAAACTGATTTTGGTCGGTCTCTAACATAACAATCAACTACTTTTTTTGAGAATTTCGAGCAACACACTTTCGTAAATTTTATGCTCTCCTTCAAAAAAAACTAGGTTTGGTTGGATTTTGTTAGATTTCAGCATTTCCAAATGCTCGGCAAGCTGTTTTTCACTATACAATTCATCCTGCTTTCCCATTAGGAAATCGAATTCCTTGTTCTCCAACTTCTTTCTTGCCTGTTCAAAATCCGTATCGTGTGGGAAACCGCCCGACCAGAGAATGAGCCTATCGAAATCTACCTCAGTTTGTAAAGCCCATCGAGTAATTGTGGCAACTCCTTGCGAGAAACCAAAGAAAACCACTTTGTAATTCCCCAAATCCAAGCCATTTGTTTCCTGCTCAAAAATATTGCTAAGCATGGTTTGCTGATTCGAAATTTCCTGCTCACGGCTTTCTTTTGTCATCCAGGTTGCTCCCACTCTGCCTGTGAAACTTTTCAGGTAGAATTTGGACAAGCCTTGCGGGGCAATCACATAGTTGGTTTCCGAATCCAAACAAGCAAAATTTCTGATAAAAAACTCGGCAAGCTGTCCGTATCCATGACAAACCACCCAAATGTTTTTTGTGGATTCTGTGAGTTCGTTAAGCGTGTGGTAATCTGCTTGGATTTGGAGATTGACTGCTTTTTTCATGAAGTTGATTTGGCACTATTTCTTTTGGAAACTTCGATTAGCAAACAGCCAGTCGAACTATTTTTTCTGAATAAACTTAACTGGTAAAGTATTCTACGGACAGAGTCCTAACATTCATTTTTTAGGCACAGGGTTGGAAACCCTGTGCCAGTTTGGTTACGAGAAAAAGCTCAATAATTCAAGCTACTCGAATTCTCAGATTCTCTACTTTCTAATCATAAAACAACCACCTGAATCCAAATTCAAACTGAAGTGGTTGTGCCATGTAACCAACTGTATCATAATATCCTTCGCCTAAAATTGGTTGCAGAATATTGGTAAACTTCACGAAAATCGTGGCTTTTTTCACTTGTCCGTTCATGAAGAAGTCGACTACAGGATAATTGCCAATTTGGAAGCGGTCTTGCAAATAGAATTGTTGCAACACAGGTTGGTAATTTGGGGCAAAATAGTCGCTGTTGTAGTGCGCATCCACTCCAATTTGTGCGGGAAATGCGCCATCGAAAAAGAGCTTCTGAAAATACCATTGGAACTGTGCCATTAGTTGCGGAACGGGCAATTTGGTTTCATTGTCATTTTCGGTATAAGTCAGCTTTCCATTATATCGCCAATGCTCCCCAACTTCTCCACTTGCCCGAACGCCCAGTTGCAATTGGGTAATTGGATTGTTGGATTGCACAGGATTGGCAGTTTCATCGAAATAGATATAATCTTCTAGGCGAGTGAAATTGGCAAAAGGTTCGAGTTTTGTTTTCCCAAATTTCAGATGGATTACACCACCAATTTCATCGGAAATCGTGTTTCGGAAATCGTTTTGCCAACGGAAATTATTTCCATAATAATATTGCTCAAAAAGCGAAGGCTGAGAAAAAGTACGCTTCCCATAAATATCAAACAGCTTATTTCGGAATGTAACTGAAAGTTTATAATCATCAAAAAGCAAGTATTCTCCTTCAAAATCAAAACGAGTGCTATCATTCACGAAATAATTGCCAACTACTCCCACAAAACTTTGTGCATTTACTTGTCTAGAAACTTGCTCTTCTTCACTAAAAAAGTGTGCATAGCCAAAGGTTTTGTGCCTGAAATAACTTGCTAAAAACACTTTGCTTTTTCGGAACTTCACTCCTACCCTATTATCTACTTCATCGTAGCGAATTTTGTGATTGGTTTGCCCAGTACTCAAAAAAGAGCTAGGATAAATATCTAAAGCCGTATCAATTTGAGAATCTGAGTAAGTACTTTGTGCATACGTCCAATTCAGCTCATGATACACTTGAAATTGGGTGGAATCTACTATTGAAAACTGTTGGTAAATATGCAGTTTATTCTTTTGGAATAGAGCATTTACATTATCAAGCTGATTGTCCAAGTCCCTTCTTTCTTCCTCAAAAAGGCTTTGCAAATCTGTGAGATCTTCATCAAAACTTAATCCTCCCGTTTCCCCAAGTTTCTGTTTACCTGCATTATAATTCCCCAAAATCTTGTATCTACCATCTGCACTCTGAATGCTCGTCTGAAACATCACATTTTGGAAATCGGATTGCCTGTCATTGTTATTAATTTTTTTCGTGCCAAGCAACAGCCGATTGGTAACTCGCCTATACATAAAACCTGCATTAATTCTCGGATTGATATTTTGCGCCATTTCCGCATCTAAAAAAGTCCTTCCTTGCCCGCCTTGCACGTAATACCAGCGAGAGTGGGGCGATTTGGTATTGTAATATTGCATTTCCGATGGCTTCGTGAAAAGGTGGTCGAAGGCAGAAATCCCCAATCTGTTGCCAATTTCATCTGGTGCATTGTAAAAAACTGGGCGAGAAGCGGTTGCCAAGTTGCCGAGGTTCTGCAACTCCCAATCTGCCTTTTCCACATATTTATAGCGATGGAAATTGGATAGCAAAGTATCTACATTTCTCAGGCGTTCAGTATTATAAAACCAATCTGATTCGAGAAAGTATTTGGTGGTATATGCTCCATAAACCAATTTGGTGGAATCATCCAAAATTTTCCCGCCACGCTTTCTTGTTTTGGTGGAGTCATTCGCAAATGGATTTGTATTCCCATTCTGGTTAGAAAATGGGTCATCATTCGGGTTGAGTGGTCTGTTTTGAGCTAATGAGATTTGGGAAAGCCCAATCAATAGGATAGCTGAGAATATAAAGCGCAAAAAATTCATGTTTCAAAGTTATACCAAGATTCCCAACATTTATGAATCCAAACAACTGATTCATCACATTTTTGTAGAATTTTACAATTTGAATAAAAATAGGACAGTTTGAAACAAATATGAAAACCATAGCACAAACATCTGTTCAATGCTGTAAAAACAGGAGTCTGTGGTAGTGCTATTTTATTCTTGATATATTGAGACTTGCTAAGTCTGAGCAATTTAGACTTCTGAGAAACCCACAACTTTCATGATTCTCAGTTAGAGAGACTTAGCAAGTCTTTGTAAAAAAAGAAAAATCTTCTGTTTTTTGCCATCAACACTATCAGAGGCACTACCAGATAATTGAATAAACCCTTGAAGTATTAAAATATAGATTGATATTATCTTTATAGTTATAACTTGTAGTTAACGCTATAACTAGCCGTTTTAATTCAATTTTGTGAAAACTAAATTGAAATTGAGCTTGGAGTGAAAAGCGTTCAAATTGGTAAGCCATTCCCCAAAATTGGCGGAGTGCCGCCCAGCAGCAATTCCCGCTTTAGATTTTCAATACGAAAAAAAATGTTTTTTTTCTGTTTTCCGTGTCAATCCGTGTGCGAAGTCCGTATATTTCGTAGAAATCCGTGTTCCAATCACGCTAGAACGTCAAAATTAGAGAGCAAAACCCTAGAAATATAAAGATTAAGCCTGATTTAATTCTAAAGCGGGAACTGCTGGCCGCCCAGCGACCTCTCACCAAGTAACTTAATTCTCAAGGTCTTCTGGCGAGTTCTCGAAAATGCTGGTTTCTTCCCATCAATGAACATTTTACGAAATCCAACAAAAAAAGCACCTTCAGGTAACTTGGAATGCTTATAAAATCTCTATATATAACCACAAATAGTAGGGTTATTATTGATTAAAGTTTATCTTTATGTCTTTGAGTTTCTAACTAGGCTCGAAGCTAACTGTACTATTGCCAAAATTGGCAACTACCGACTACATTCTTAACCCTAAATGGAAAGAGGAACGCTAGAGAAGATTCTAAATTTTTCCCACCAAGTTTCCAATGAGCTAGTTTTTGACAACTTACTCAAAAAATTGGTGCGTGTCTTTTTAGAGCAAACAAATACTACTTGTTGTGCAATATTTCAAGATATAGCACAAGAGTTAACTCCACTGGTACACAACTCAGAAAACGTTAAAGGGAGTAAATATATTTTCACTTCGCTTAATTCTCAAAAAGACGAAAACAGTTTAAAGAACCTTCCTCTCGACCTTATTCAATCCGTATTTAATTCAGGTACTTCCTCTCTATCCAACAAAAACTCTCTTGGCAAATCAGAACAAAATGAAAAAACTGAAATAGTCAACTACTTCTGTCTCCCAATACAACATAATGCTGAAACAATTGGAGTTCTTTACTTGGAAGTTTCTGACTCCAAAAACATTTTTACAGAAGAGGATATAAATTTTACGGAAGGTCTTTTACCACAAGTAGGAATTTCTATTGGGAATGCGATTAAGCAACAAGAAATCAGCCAGCAAGCAAAGGTTCTGGAAGAGTCAATCATATCGAAGAATATTTTGCTTGACGAGCAGAAGAAGTTAATTGAAAGCGCTTACAAAGACATACAGCAATTGGCTGATTTAGGTCAAGAAATTACTTCAAACCTTAAAATCAAACCAATTGTAAGAGCCGCTCATCAGGCTATCAATAAAATAATGGATGGCTCAATATTTACGATTGGCGTCTATTTTGAGCCCGATGGAACCTTAGACTTCCCCCTTACAATTGAAAACGAAGAAGAATTAGACTTCCACTCCTATTCTTTGAGAGAAAATGAACATCGCTTGGCAGTTTGGTGCTTCAGAAATGCAAAAGGAGTTTTCATCAACAATTACGAAGCTGAATACAATAATTACTTTCCGAATGAACCCGTTCCAGTTCCCAAAGTAGGAAAATTGCCAAATTCTGTCATCTATCTTCCTATTTTCTCCAAAAGCGAAACTATTGGAGTAATGACCGTTCAGACTTTGCACAAAAATGCTTATTCAGAATATCATTTCAATTTTCTGAAAAACTTGGCAACTTATATAAGTACTGCTTTGGAAAATGCGGAATCTTATAGAAACATTGAACAAAGTCGCGCAGAAATTAACGAGCAGAAGCAAATGGTTGACCAATCTTACGCCAATGTAAAGTTGTTGGCAGAAATTGGGCAAGATATTATCTCCAACCTATATGTAGATAAAATAATTGAAATAGTATATGGAAACGTAAATTCATTGATGGATGCTGCCGTTTTCTCAATTGGAATTCATAACGATGAAAAGCAACAAATTGAGGTGAGAGGAAGTATTGAAAACGGCAAGGAATTACCCTTTCATTCCTATAGTTTGGACAACAAAGATAGCCTCTCAATTTTGTGCTTCACGCAAATGAAGGAAATCCACATTTCTGATTGCCAAGCAGAATTCAACAATTTTTTGCCTAATTCCCCTGCGCCAAAGGCAAAACTAGGTGAAGTACCAGACTCCATTATTTTTCTCCCACTTATGGGGAAAGATAAAAATATTGGTATTTTGACTGTACAGAGTTTTGAAAAGCATGCTTACACAGAGTATCACATGAATATTCTGAGGAACTTGGCAGTTTATATTTCCATTGCTTTGGAGAATGCAGAGGCTTACAAAAATGTAGAAGAAAGTCAATTAGAAGTCTCCAAAAAATCGGAATTGCTCAAACAATCTTTTCACGACATCAAATTGCTGGGGAGCATTGGGCAATCAATCACTTCGAGCCTTTCAGTGGAGCGTATTATTGAAACAGTTTATGAAAGCGTGAATTCACTCATGGATGCTTCCGTTTTTTGGATTGGGATTTATAATAGATGGCAAAATTCTTTAGACTTTAAAGGTGGCAAGGAAGAAGGAGAAACCATAGAGGATTTTGCCATTTCGATTGACCGCATAGACCGATTATCGAATTGGTGTTTTACTTATCAGAAAGAGGTTTTGGTAAACAATATTGAGACTGATTACAGAAAATATCTCTCAAAACGCCCTGCTCCTTTGATTGGAAAGCATCCATCTTCAATCATTTACTTGCCACTTACTGCCAAAAACAATCAGTTAGGGGTTTTGAGCGTGCAAAGTTTCAAGCCTAATGCTTACACAGATTACCATTTGGATTTGCTCCAAAACTTGGTTACTTATGTTTGCATCGCCTTAGAAAATGCGCAACTCTATGAAGACATGGAGGAAAAAGTAGAGCAGAGAACTGCGCAAATCATGATGCAGAAAGAAGAAATTCAGGTTCAGAATGAGCAAATCAACCAGTCTTTCGAAAACATAAAGCTTTTGAGCCAAATAGGCATAGACATTACAGGCTCTCTCTCCACAAGTGATATAATCAATACTGCTTATGAGAATATCAATAAGCTAATGGATGCCAACGTTTTTGGAATCGGAATTTTGGATGCCCAAAAAGAGAAAATCATGTTCAAAGGAGCACTTGAAAGAGGTATTGAACTTCCAAGTTTCCACCATGATGCCAACGACCCGATGCAGTTTTCGGTTTGGGCGTTAGAAAACAAACAGCCCGTTTTTATCAATGACTTCTCGAAAGAGTACAAGAAGTACGTACCACAAATGACGCCTCCAAAAGCAGGTGAGGATTCGGAATCTATTTTATATTTACCACTCCGTACCCAAAAAGCTGACATCGGAGTTCTGACTGTTCAGAGTTTCAAGAAAAGTGCCTACACCAATTACCATTTGGATATTCTGAAAAATTTGGCGGTTTATATTGCCATTGCTTTAGAAAATTCGGAAGCATATAAAGAAATAGAAATTTTCAGCGAAAAGCTAGAAAGTACCAATCAGAAATTTACTTCTAGTATCAATTATGCAAAACGGATTCAGGAAGCCATTTTGCCACAAATGAGTACAATTCGTCATCATTTGCCAGAATCTTTCGTGCTTTTCAAGCCTAGAGATATTGTAAGTGGAGATTTTTATTGGTTTCATACTACAAGAGAAAAAATATTCATTGCCGCCATCGACTGTACTGGGCATGGCGTTCCTGGTGCATTTATGAGTATGATTGGCAATGATATTCTCAACGAAGTAGTTGTGAATATCGGAATTGAAGAACCCGATTATATTCTCAGCGAGTTGCATATTGGAGTGAGAAGTGCACTAAAACAAGAGCAAACTTCCAATCAGGATGGAATGGACTTAGCAATTTGTGTGATTGACCGAGTGGCTCAAAGAATTGACTTTGCAGGAGCAAAATCTCCTTTAGTATATGTAAAAGATGGAGAAGTCCACACAGTTAAACCGAACCGTTTTTCAGTAGGAGGTTATCAGCATAAAGCTTATCGTCCATTCAAAAAACATAGTATTTCTACTGCTGGAGTCGATGCTTTCTACCTCTTTTCAGATGGTTTTCAAGACCAGTTTGGCGGAGTGAATGACAGAAAATTACGTTCAAATAACTTCAAAAAGATATTACTTCAAATTCATAAAGAACCTATGAAAAAGCAAGAAGAATTGCTCGAAAAGGCTTTTAATGAATGGAAAGGCAATACTCGTCAGATTGATGATGTTTTGGTGGTTGGATTCAGAGCATAAAATGCGATTGAATTATTTTGAAGCTTATTCAGTTACTCGAATACGTATTGAATAAACTTCAAAAATTAACTTTTATGAACTCCAACTACCAACCGATAGATTGCAATTATTACGATATTCTACTTGCCCATGCTACAAAAAGAGCAATTGTGGAGATTGAGTATGAAACCGAAATTGGAAATTCAATCAAAATCTCAGAAACAATCAAAAATGTTTATACCAAAAATGGTGAGGAATTTATGCTTTTGGCAAATGGCGAGTCTGTCCGCCTAGATAAAATTTTAAGTGTGGATGGAGTGATTCGAGCGAATTTTGGCGGTGGGAAAAGTTGTGGGATTGGATGAATTACGAGGTACAAATTACGATTTGAAAAGCAAATTTGCTACTTTTTACCCTACGCTTGTAAATTTACTAGATATTATCACAATTGGTTTTTCTTGTATCCTTTGTCTTTCCTACGCATGTGCGAGAAGGGAATGGCATCTGCCATCCGACTCGCACTACGAAATCAATCGTGATAATATCTGCTATTTGAATTGTCTACAAAACATACTTTTCAAACAGACTTTCCAATACTTTTTCTGGCTCATGGCAAAGTCCTGCGTGGGTTTTTGAACTTTGAATAATTGTGCTTCTGGAAGCCACCAACCAACGGAATCGGTATGGCAATTCCATTTCCCCAATCCTGCCTGCTTTTCTGCCTCCTTGGCAAACTAGCTCCCAACCATTCAAATAACTATTTACCAATTCCAAATCCAACCCGCTTGAAAACGCTTTGAGCCTATTTTCATCCAATTGGAATTTGATTCCCAAGTATTTTTTTGGCTTGGAAAAGAGAATCACACCCACATTCATGAATTCCTCACGCTCTACTTTGGGAACTACTCTGATAATAGCGAACTCGTAGGTTACTCTATCTTGCATCGGAAGCATTTTTAGCCAACAAATCAATTTTAGATAATCTCGATTGCAGAAACTCGGTATAAGCATCTCTCCGTTCGGTTGGAGTCAACTCACTCGACTTGTCCATCAACCACTCTTCGGGAATTATAGAAACAATATCTTGAATGATTTCAAAATTCACTAAACGCTTAATTTCCGCTGAAGCCAATTCCAATTCAGTTGCTTTTTGCAACAAAACATGGTCTTTCACATTTGGGAATGTTCGCTCCAAATGACTGCGCCAATCATCCCAATTATGGTGGAAATAAAGGCTTGCTCCGTGGTCAATCAACCAAAGCTCTTTGTTCCAAATAAGCAAATTTGTGTTCTTGGCAGTTCTGTCAATGTTGGAAATCATACTATCAAGCAAAACTACCTTGGAAGCAGTCAGCGAATCCGTTTCGGAAACTAATGGGTCGTAGGTAATTGCGCTAGACAAAAAATGTAAGCCCAAATTCAAGCCTATGCTAAACTTTAGCAAATCCTGAATTTCCTCATCGGGCTCGGTTTTACTGAAAGAATCATCGAGATTCATAAAAACCAATTCCGGCATTTTCAACCCGATTGCTCGTGCCAATTCCCCACCAATTAGTTCGGCAATCAACGCTTTCTTTCCCTGACCTGCTCCACGAAATTTCAGCACATAACTGAAATCATCGTCCGCATCTACAATGGCAGGAAGTGAACCGCCTTCCCGCAATGGTTTCACATATCGGAGTACATCGACTGTTCTTATTTCAATTTTCTTCATTGAAGGATTCACTTTTGGATTTAAGACCTTTGGCTAAAATAGCAGAAAGCATCTTCGCTTTTGCAAAGATGCTTTCTGATTGAGTGAGTTGCTCGTTTTCTCACTTTACTTTTTTGCTATTTTTCTATCTCACTACTTGAACTCATTTTCCACTCAAAATCTTCTTATACCTTTCTGAATCGTTCAAAACGGCAATGGCAGTTCTTATTTCCTCATTATCATCGAAAGATGCTTCCATTTGCCCTTTCTCTAAATAGTAGCGAGAAATGATTTCCTTCTCCAATTCTTCCCGAATTTCATTTTTGAAGTTTGTCAAATCGCCTCCTTTATTCGTATTAATTTTACTTTCCAACTGTTTGATTTGCGCTTTGATATCTTCATAGTATTTGTCTTTCTTGGCACTAGCAATCAAATTATCAAGCGATTTCTCCACATTTGTCTGATAAGAATAATCTTGTTTTTTTGCCCAAACTATGAATTTAGCATATTCAGCATCAGACATTTCAAACTTTCTCGCTGTGGCTATTTCCTCATTTTCGTGCTTAAATTTAGTGGCGTAATCGAACAGAATCCCTTTGCCTACCAAGCTTCTAGTGATTTTAGCATAATCTTCTTTTTCCACTTCTACATCTGGGGAAACGCCTT
>JBLIFI010000037.1:0-17778 GCA_047633715.1 Flammeovirgaceae bacterium | reverse complement strand
CGAAGCCCCAACGTTTTACAGAGAGTATTAGGATGTATGTGGAGGAGGGGCTGGCGAATAAACTCAGCCCAGAACAGATTGCAGGGAAAGCATCCAAAGAAAATGTGCCCTGTGTGTCGACAGAACGCATATATCAGATGATTTGGGAGAACAAAAAACAGGGAGGGGAACTCTATAAGCATCTTCGAACACGGGGAAAACGCTACAGGGGAAGAGGAGACAAAAAGGATAGCAGGGGTATCATAAAGGGAAGAAGAAGCATTGACGAAAGACCAGAAGAAGTTGAGTTGAAGGAGAGAATTGGGGATTTGGAAATTGACACCATAATAGGAAAAGACAGGAAGGGCGCTATCCTAACTATCAATGACAGAGTCACGGGGAAGGTGAAAATCAGAAAGCTAACAGGCAAGAATGCACAGCAACTGGCAGATGCCACCGTAGATGCTCTCAGTGAATGGAAGCCCTTCCTCAAGACAATCACATCGGATAATGGAAAGGAGTTCGCCTGCCATCAGTTCATTGCCGAGCAACTCAATATCGATTTTTACTTTGCGCATCCATACCATTCGTGGGAGCGTGGCCGCCATGGAATGGGGCAAATGAGAATCTCAATGGGCTTATAAGGCAGTATATACCCAAGAAGACAGACTTTGATACAATATCAGAGGAATACATCGCTTTTGTAGAAAATGAGCTGAACAACAGGCCCAGAAAAAGATTTGGATACCAAACACCTAAAGAAATACTTAAACAAAAAAAACTTGCATTAGTGGCTTGAATCCTGCATTACTATTTCTCTATCAACTTCAAAACAAAGTTATTGAAGTTGATAGAAATAGACCCAAATTATGGACTTTAACTGCATCAATACTAAACTGAAAAGAGTTTCCTTGTTTACAAATTGGTTGTTCGCTTCTGGATTATGCTACTGAACACTTATTTCAGAAACAGAAATTAATCCATTTGCAACTCAGAAACTGCCAACCAAGCCATCAGGCCTTGGCCAATTTTCAAAGCATCTTCATCAATATCAAATGTAGGCGTATGGACTCCCGATACAATTCCTTTTGCCTCATTTCTTGTCCCCAACCTGTAAAAACACGCATCCATTTGTTGCGAATAGTAGGAAAAATCTTCTGCCGCCATCCAGATATCTAAATCTACAACATTTTCTTTTCCCATGTACTCTATTGCAGCATTTTTCATTTTCCGAGTGAAAACTGGTTCGTTTACTAGAAAAGGATAACCTCTCACAATATTCATCTCACATCTTCCGCCCATGCTTTCGGCAATTGTAGTTGCCATTTTGGTAATTAGCTTCAAAGCTTCCTCTCGCCATTCTTCATTTAGCGTTCGGAAAGTTCCCGCTACTTCTACTTTATTTGGGATTACATTAGTCGCTCCATTTGCAATTACTTTCCCAATTGTAAGCACACAAGGCACTTTTGGGCTGGAGTTTCTGCTCACAATCTGTTGAAGTGCCACAATTATATGCGAGGTAATCAGAACTGGGTCAATGCACATTTCTGGAATTGCCCCATGTCCGCCTTTGCCGTGGACTGTGAAATAGATTTCATCGGCACTTGCCATGTAAATTCCCTCTCGGAAACCCACTTTTCCCACGGGAATTAATGGCATTACATGTTGCCCCACAATTTTTGAAGGGGCTGGATTTTCCAATGCGCCATCTTTTATCATCAAAGAAGCTCCACCAGGCGCAACTTCCTCTCCTGGCTGGAAAATCAATTTTACTGTTCCCTCAAATTCATCTTTCAATGAATGGAGAATTTTGGCAACTCCCAACAAAGAAGAAGTATGCACATCGTGCCCGCAAGCATGCATTACGCCCTCATTCTTGGATTTATAAGGCACATCATTAGCTTCCAGAATTGGCAAAGCGTCCATGTCTGCACGTAATGCCACTACTTTTTTGGTTGGATTGCGTCCTTCAATCAGAGCTGTTAAGCCTGTTTCTGCAACGCCTTCCGTTGGAGTGATTCCTATTTTTTTGAGTTGTTCAGCCACAAATTTTGCGGTCTCAAACTCCTTATAAGACAATTCAGGATTGGCGTGCAAATGCCTTCTTGTCTTCAATGTTTCCTCAAAAAGTGATTCTGATAAGTCGTGTATTTTTTGTTTCAAACTCATAATTGGAATTGGCGAATTAGTGAATTGGCGAAATGGCGAATAAAAGAACATCCCTATTTCGTTTTTCTCAAAATTACAATGCTGAAAATTAACCTTCTCAGCGGAACAATGCTAACTTTGCTCGGGAAAGTTCTTCTGCTTTGGTGGATGATATTCACATTTAGTTTAGCTATCAAGCAATAAATAATTAGTTGGACGACAAGAAAGGAAAAAAGACTCAAAACAATATAAGTGGATATATTTATTTGCTATGCCTCACAAAATAAAGCGACTACTTTTCATAATATTAACCTGCATTTGTACAAATGTGTTTGGACAATCACATGAAGCTATTCAGGTACAATTGGATAGCTTCATAGCCGAGTTCTGCAAAACAGATTATGAAAAGTTCTGGATTCAGGAAATAGTCAATAATCGAAATCTTGTAGATATTTATTCGAGGCTTGACACAACTTCTGCCAGCATAATAAGAATTGTTGAAGTTTACGATAGCCTTGAAAACGAATATAGTGTAAAAGAAGAATATTGGGCTAATGATAGCCTAGATGCTATGTTTAGAAATGGAAAAGAGGATTCGACTTTTGCCAAGAAAAGTGATAATAGGAGATTGACTGAAAAATTCCAAGACCGTATTCTTTTCTTTGGACCAAATGACTTGATGATTTTTTGTGGTTGTGGGCAAGTAAAAAGACGAATTTACAATCGTTGTTTGAAAAAAGTAATAAAGCGCGTCAAAAAAGAAGGAAAAGTATCTGAGCCATTTGCAAGGTTGATTACAAACATAAATAGAGAAACCAAGCAAGTGAAATTTACCCTTGAAATTCCTAAAGCTGACACCAGACTCGTACACCGAATATACTGAACGATTGAAATCCTAAAAATAGGAATTGGATTGAATAAAACTAACTTAAAGACTATTTTACATGAATCAGAATATTAGAAAAGTAGCAGCAATTGGAGGTGTTTTGGGCGGATTTACTGCGCTTCTTTATACAATTACCTTGTATTTGCTCGATGAAAACCCTTTTGGGAAATATAAATACATGATTGCCGGAGTTTATGCCATCTTTTTCATTGGCTCCATGTGGTGGTTCAGAGACAAAATGAACAACTACAGAATGGGTGTCAGACAAGGCGTAATGATTGGGATTTTGCTGAATGCTTTCGCTTCTATGATGTTCATTAGCTCTATTTACCTAGTTATGAAACTTACAGAAACGGGTGAGGGAATCCTTGAAATCCACCAAGCGCAAACTATGGAAATGCTTGACAAAGCCAGAGAATTTGCTCCCGAAAAAATGACTGAAAAGCTTTATGGGCAAACCAAAACCACCATTCTCGCTTGGGATGCTTTTGATGTGGCGGCAGACCAAATTGCCTTTTTCCTAGGGGCCGGATTTGTAAATGCGATTGTTTTTGGACTGATGATGAGTTTTAAGGGGAATGAGGGTTAACTTGTCAGGTTACTAGAAGTAAATGCTCATGAAATTTCAATTTTTCAATAAAACCCATAATTGGGAAGAAGCACTGAAAGAACCTGAAAAGGTAAAAAGACTAGATGTTAGATTCCATGAGTTTGACCTAAATGATTACTCGCATATTTTTCAAAAGATGAAAAACTTAGAATCTATATTTTTGCAGACCTCTGTATATATTTATCCAACAATTCCAGAAATAATAGGTGAATTAGTTAAGCTTAAGAAATTGTACATTTTAAACTATGAATACACAGAATTCCCAACATGGATTTTCAAGCTGAAGAATCTAAGAAAGCTCATGGTTAGAGGGCATGACATCAAACACATACCAAATGAAATCAGTAAGTTACAAAAGTTAAAATCAATCAGGCTTGAAAACTGCTCATTAGAGACTTTACCCAAATCAATGAGCGAAATGCAAAATCTCACAAAGATTTCCCTGAGAGATAATTTCAAATTGAAAACCATTGAATCTGATTACTTACCTCCAAATTTGAAGATACTAAGTACAACTCCATCTACTTTAAGCGAGGAAAACAAATCAGTAATAAAAGCTTGTTATCCAAAATTGAAATGGGATAAATGGATAGAATAATGACTATGCGCAAAGACAGGGGATGCCCTGTCTCTACAATCAATCTTTTCAAACCTCCTCCAACATTCCCTTCACATCTTTCTTAAATTGCTCATAAGCCTTGTTCTCTTCTTCAAATTCTACTTTGTTGGAGATGGAGAATTCCCCATCCTCTTCCATTTCTATGTCTCCAACATAAACATAAGTGGCATTGCCGAGCAAATGGACTTTCAGTTTTCCATTTTCATCTTGCTCGCCTTTGCATTTTACCATTCCGCCTGCATTATATACGTTTATCCATTCGCCAAAAGGAACATGGTTGTTTAGGCAACTCGCCAAAGTGGAAGCCGACATTCCCGTTCCGCAAGAGTTGGTTATTCCTGCACCACGCTCAAAAGTGCCTACATAAATTGAGTTCGGATTGAGCAGTTGGCAGAAGTTCATGTTTACACCCTTGGGCAAAAGCTGTTGGTTGGAGTTGGCTTTTTTTCCAACTTCGGTTAGCTCGGGAATTTCTACTTTCTCCACAAAAGAAACCAAGTGCGGGTTTCCCAAACTGACTGCGGTAAATTCCCTTTTCTCGCTTAAATCTGGCAAACTTTCACTTATGAGTTTTGAGCCATTTGTGTTCAATGGCAATGAGTTTGGGTTAATATTTACTTGCTCCATTCTCACGCTGAATGCGGGAATTTTTTCTGCCAAGTCAGTTTCTTTTTTCAAAAATTGAATCCCCCCCAAAGTGTCAATTTCCATTTCCTCCTTCCCCAAAACCTCAGAAGCCAATCTGCCAATACAACGAATTCCGTTTCCGCACATAATTGCTTCACTTCCATCGGGGTTGAACATTCGCATCATATAATTGCCTGTTTCATTCTTCAGAAAATAAAGAATTCCATCTGCTCCAACCTGAGAACTTCTGTTGCAAAGTGATTGGGCAACTGTAACTCTTTGTTTTTCGGTAAAATCATATTGATTAGAGACTTCATCAATCATGACGAAATCATTTTCTGAACCGTGGCATTTTATAATTTGGAATTTCATATTTATAGATGTAGGCTGTTCAAAAGAAAATTTCCATATTTTTGTGTTATCAAGACAGCAAAAACAACGGAGAAATTGCTAAAAGACAGCATGAAGGTAAGGCAAAAAAACTGGAAATTCAACACGGAATTGACCTCCGTTGTTCGATACATTTTGGGTATTATACCAGCAGTATAATTAATTATTGTAGCGAGTGAGCTTCATTTACAATCCATAGAACTAAATACTCGAATGTCTGTGAGACGAGAAAAAAGACTGAAAATGTTCATAAAACATCTCCAGTCTCCTCCTTTTATTTTCCATAATTATTTTCTGATTACTCCACCAAACTCGCTTTTTCTCTTCCGATAATAATAGCAGGAAGTTCTGTTCTGGAAGTTCCGCTTGTATCGCTCAAATTTTCAAGGTTAAGAACTCCACGAGGGCAAACTGCTGAGCAAACTCCACAACCTACGCAAGAGGAACGAACAATGCTTTGTCCTTTCTGTGCATAAGCCCTTACATCAATTCCCATTTCGCAATAAGTGGAGCAGTTTCCGCAAGAGATACATTGCCCGCCATTGGTAGTGATTCTGAATTTAGATTTGAAACGCTGTACTAAACCTAAGTAACCTGCTAAAGGACAGCCAAATCTACACCAAACTCGGTTTCCCATAAGCGGATAAAATCCTGTGCCGACCACGCCAGAGAAAATGGCTCCAATAGCGAAGCCGTAAGTCGAGCGCATTTCGTAGGTGTTGATTCCCAGCACACTTTTACTTCCCGTGAAGTAAGTATATAAAACTCCAGCAGTCATAACCACGGCAAAAACAAGTACGCCATGAATCATCCAGCGTTCTATTTTCCATGCATTTACAGATTTGTCGGAAAGTTGTCGGTAAGGGTCTCCTAAAGTTTCTGCCAAGCCTCCGCAACCGCAAACCCATGAACAATACCATCTTTTCCCGAAGAAATAGACGAACACAGGAACTCCAATTACGAAAAGGGCAATTCCCCAAATCAACATGAAAAGTCCTAGGTTTCCTTCTGCAAGTAGTTTGTCTAAATTCCAATCGAAGAAAAAATCATAATCTAAAGGCCACATATTTTTGAAATCGACCTCTGGTTTGTTGAGGCGAGCCAAGAGTTGGGGAATGAAAAAGGCAAATGCCAACTGAAAGAAAATGACCGAAGTGTTCCGCACCATTTGGTAAGGACTGTGTCGGTATTTGATATACATTCGGATTCCCATTACGAAAATGGCAATGGTGTAAAGAAATCCATACAGAAACCATTCGCTGGCAGGGTTTCCATTTAATGCTTCGCTAATTGGGTCAACCAGAAGTACCCAATTGGTAATGTAGGCAGCTTGGAAATAGAGTAAAATGTAGAAACTAATCATAAAAGTGCCTACCAAAATCCCAATCCAACCACGAGAAGTTGCTGCACGGTGGAAAATATGATTGTTCTTGATTCCCGCAGGGCCATCGGTTTTCACTTTGGGGATGATGTACATAAATGCACCAATAATTCCCAAGCCAATACTGAGCATGAAAAATAGCCATTGATTATTTACGAAAACGCCTTGGCTCGCATTTTTGGTAATGCTGAAAGTGTATTTATCGTAAATGACTTTATCCCACTCTTTATTTTTCTTGAATCCAGCATTCACTTTATCAAAAGCAGATTCAAAATCGGAAATGAAGCTAATGTTTGAGGTGTACACCTTATCCATCATAGGCTGTAGCTCAGATTTCATAGCTTCAATATGCGCTGGCGTCATGGTTTCCTGTAATACAGAATCAGTTATTTTGTATTCGCCTAGTGTGATGGAAACCACAAAAGTAATCATGGCGATTACGAATAGCGCAAGTCCTAAAAGTCGTATTTGCTTCATAAAAGATAGAGAGGTTTATTATTCAGTTAGATTAGGTCTTACTAATTACAATCTCGCAACAAGGCTCGTTTACTAAAAATTCACAACGGAAATAAAAACACCTCTATTTGGAATGAGTCTAAACAGTAAGGTTTATTCGGGCATAGATTCCACCCATATTTTCTTTCCTTCAATTTTCAGAATTTTCAACCTTGTTCCTGCCTCTACAAAAGTCCCGAAAGATTGTACTTCGTGCATATTGTCATTGAACTCTGCTTTTCCTGATGGGCGGAGTGCGGAGGTTGCCACTCCTTCTTCCCCAACATAAGGCATGGCATCATTCTCATTTACCCGACTTTTGATGGTGTTTTTGAGAGAGAATTTTTCCCAAATCCCCGACTTTAATCCATAGTAAATGGCGAAAATAGTTCCTACCAAACTCACGCAGAGAATAGTCGTTCCTGTGGCGACTCCAAATTTTTCGTAAGACCAATAAATTCCGAAAATTGCCAACCCGAAGCCAACAAAACCTACAAAAGTAGTTCCTGGAACAAATATGAATTCCAAAATAATCAACCCTAACCCAAAACCCACAAGTGCCAAAACAATAAGCCAATCCATAAAATAAGATATTAGATATGAGACAATAGATTAAAATATTGACTTTCAGTTCTTTACTTTTAATTAGGCTATACGCTTTATTTCGCTCAACCAATAAGAAAAAGAAATATTAAAATGTTAGAAGTTTAATTTGAAAAAAGTAATTTTTCAAACCAAACTTTAGTAAATATACAGATTCCTTTGGAGTTTCTTGATTGCCTCGACAAATCGCATTGTAATACTTTTGAACTTAAAACAGTTGCTGAATTAAAATTACTTGCTATAATTTAAAACTAATTTCCACTTTGCTATTTTACTTTTTTTCCAACTTTCTATTTGAATTATGTGCGGTCGCTATACTATCATCTCCAAACCCAAAGAAATTTCCAAGACTTTTGGAGTAGAAGTGAATGTGAATTTGATTCCACAATATAATGCGGTGCCTTCGTATTGGCTTCCTGTAATTTCCGACCAAAGCCCACAAGAACTCTCGCTTTATCGTTGGGGCTTGATTCCGAATTGGGCGAATGATGAGAAGTTTGCCTATAAAACTACCAATGCAAGAAGTGAATCGATTTTGGAGAAAGCATCTTTCAAAGTTCCGATTCGGCAAAAACGCTGTTTGGTTTTGGCAAACTGCTATTTTGAATGGCAACAATTACAAGACAAATCCAAACAACCTTATTTAATTTACTACGAACCTCAACGGCTTTTTGCCATGGCAGGAATTTGGGATAGTTGGATTGATAAAAATACGGGCGAGGAAGTTAAAACCTTCAGCATTATTACCACAGCAGGAAATGAAGACGTAAAACATCTCCATGAAAGAATGCCCGTGATTCTACCTGTTGAAAAACAACAAGAATATCTCTCCAAAAACACAGCTATTGAGCAAATCCAAACTCTACTGAAACCTACCAATTTGGGGGAAATGAAATTCATGCCTGTTTCTAATTTGGTAAACAGCCCTGCGAATAATGATAAATCAGTTTTGCAACCCATTGAATTATAAATTCCAATCCAGTATGAACCTATTTTGATTGTTGCTTTAAGAAAATGTGAAACAGTCTGTTTTTATTGACTTAGAAATAGATTTATCGCATCTTTGCAACCGCTTGGTATGAAGTGTAAGTTTTACGATCATATTCCACTTACTAAGCGTTTAAACTGACATAAAACTACGCAGATGAAAACTATTTATCTCATACGCCACGGACAAACGGAATTCAACAAACTAAAGTTGGTGCAAGGTTCTGGTATTGATTCCAACCTAAATGAAGTGGGTTGGTTGCAATCCGAGGCTTTTTTCGGAAAGTATCAGTCAGTTTCTTTCGATAAAACATATACTTCCAAACTGAAAAGAACCCACCAAACCGTAAGGCGTTTTGTTGAGCAAGGTGTGGATTGGGAGCAATTAGTTGGTTTGAATGAGATTTCTTGGGGCGAAAAAGAAGGAAGAATTATTACCGCTGCAGATGATAATCGATATTTTGAGATGCTAAATGCTTGGCGAACAGGAGATTGGGATTGGAAAGAGGTTGGTGGAGAAAGCCCATTGGAAGTGCAAGCACGTCAAATTACAGCATGGAATCACATTATGTCCCAAACAGAAGAGTCAACTGTTTTGGTTTGCATGCACGGTAGAGCAATTCGTATTCTACTCTGCTACTTGCTAGATGTTTCCCTCTCGGAAATGGACGATTTTTCTCATGGGAACACCTGCCTTTATTTGCTGGAATTTGATGGCAAAAAATATCATCTCAAAAAAACAAACGACCAAAGCCATTTGGATGGAATTGAATTGGAGATTTCTGATAGGAAAACGGAATTGAAATAATTATCTACTTTATTGCCACAACTTAGTCAGATACAATACGGTTCTTTAATTAAATAGTCTCGTTTTACAAACGGCAATTCCTGTTTAAGCACGTTGTGCTATTTACTTTGGTTGTCTGACAATTTATGTGATTCAAGGTGTTGCGTGAGACACGCAACGAGGAAAACTATATTTGATTGGCTAGAAATCAGGTTCTTTAATCTAGTAATTTCGACCTCCACAAAATTTGTCAGAGAACCTTTACTTTTTTGCATCTCTCTAAATGAGACTGTTAAGGAACGGAAATAAGAATTTATTTAGGCTAGACTACTTACGATTGATTCTCATATTTGTCAAAAATACTTGGAGTGTTAGATGTTTTGTTTGCGGGAAATATGAAAATCTGCCTTATTTTGAGCTTTTAATTTCAAACAACTTTCCAAACTTCTTTGGCAAACTAGCCTCTACAAATACCATTTTCCCTGTTGTTGGGCTTGCAAATTCCAATGAATATGCATGAAGATATAATCCTTTCCCTTTCAAAACTAAGCCTTCTGTTCCATATTTCAAATCTCCCAAAATCGGATTTCCCATTTCTGATAAATGAATACGCAATTGATGTTTTCTACCTGTTTCTGGTTGGAGCTTGATTAAATTGAGTTTTGTAAACCGCTCTGATACTACAGAGTTCATCAGCTGGAAATGAGTTTTTGCCTCCTTCTCCCATACTCTACTTTCAATCATTCCTGAGTTTGGCATTTCCCCGATTGCTACCGCAAAATAAGTTTTCTGGATTTTTCTCTGCTCAAATAGCTGGTTGAGCTGAATGACTGATTTTGCCGTTTTCCCAATCAGCAATGCACCACTTGTTGGGTAATCTAGCCGATGGATTGGTTCGGGGTTTGGGAGAAAATCGGCTTGGGTACTTTGCTTCAGGTTGCTAGAAAGCGCATTTTCCAAGGTCCATTTTTTATTCCCGCTGACTAAAATTCCAGCGGGCTTACTAACAATTGCCAATTCATCATCTTCATAAAGCACCTCTAACTTCAAATCAATTTCAGGTTTGGATTGAGCAGATTTATCACTGAGGAGTGAAACCGTTTCCCCACCATATATAAAAGTGGCAGAATTGGCTTGCTCTTCATTCACAAACAGAAGTCCTTTTTTGATTGCCTTCTTCACCCCATTTCTTGTGGAAACCGTTCCCAATTTCCCAATCACCCACTCCAAAAGTCTTTCTCTTGTTTGGAGTTTGGGGATTTGAAGAATTTCGATTGAGTTTTGGGGCATAAACAGATTTTATTTTGTTGGATTTAGCTTCAATGAAAAAGTCTATTTTCTTTATATACTTGTTTTTGATAAGCAAGCCGAAATTAGACATTTACGAAAGAATTCAATTTAAACCCAATCCTACATTATGAGAAACTTGATTTATGTCTTTACATTACTTTTTCACATTTTCCTTGTGCAATCCTGCTCCATTTACACCTCTCCTGTTCCAATTTCGGATGAACGAGAGCCTGTTCCAGAAGAATTCATTGGCGAATGGGAACTCACGAAGAATGGGAAATCAATAAAAGGACTTGAAGGAAATATCTTCATTACTATAACTGACACAAAAAGTGAACTGAACGGATTATATTTCTTTTACTCAAAAGAAAACAAAGAATTTCAAGATTCAACCTATTTCACACTTTTTCAGTCAGAAGTTGAAAACAAAAAAATACTTTCTATCGAATTTAAAGAAAATAGCAAAAAACAGTTTCATTTCAGTTTATATAAACTTAGCTCAGAGATTCAAATATCTATGATAGATGAAGCAAACTTCCTTGATTCTTTAGGAAAGCCGAAAGTCTTTTTTAGTAGCGATTCATTGAAAACCCAATTCTCTAACATCTTAAATCAGAAAAGTAGTTTAGAAATATGGGAACATTTCGTTTTGAAAAAGAGATAGTTTTCATGCTCAAACAAAAAAAACAGTTGCAAGCAAAAATGCTTGCAACTGTTTTCATTTATAAATTCTCAAATTTGCTGATTCCCAAATTTACTTCTCGCTCTTCTCTCTAATTGATTGTTGCATTGGATTCTCTTTCTTAGTACTCTTTCTTTTATAGATTTCAAACCTGTTTGGAGTCGTTTTTCTTGGGAAATTATTATTGAATTCCTCAGTATCAGCCATTTCTCTGTATGGATCAACAGAAAACTGCTTCACCATTTTTTTAGAGTAAACTATTTTGCTGATTTCCTCATTGTTTCCTCTCCAAATTTCTGCTGGGAACTTTCTAGTTTCCTTGCTTCCATCTTCAAACTCCATTTCAATAATGATTGGCATGACCAAACCACCTACGTTTTTGAAATCTAACTGATAGAAATAACCGCCTTGGGCAATCATTTTCTTTTCGTTTTCACCCAAAGACTCCATATGTTTAGCGTACTTTTTTTTGTCTGTTTTGGTAACATTCAGTGGGTCGTAAGTAGTGTAGAAATCTTTCAATTCTGAGCTTTCCTCTACACGCACTTTTTCAAATTCTTCCGCATTTCGCTTATCGGCAATGTACGGGTGCATGGCATCTCTCATTGCCTTATCTTTCGCCTTCTCAATTTCAGGGTTCTTACTGTCAATTTCATACATGGTTACATTTGCCAAATCAACATCTACATGATCAGTTGTGTAAAACCAACCTCTCCAGAACCAATCTAAATCTACTGCGGAAGCATCTTCCATACTTCTGAATAAATCTGCAGGTTCTGGGTGTTTGAAAGCCCAACGTCTGCAATATTCTTTGAAAGCATGGTCAAAAAGTTCTCTTCCCATCACAGTTTCTCTCAAAATATTCAAAGCCGTAGCAGGTTTTCCGTAAGCATTATTTCCAAACTGCTTAATTGATTCAGAATTGGTCATAATCGGAACTTGCCCAGACTTATCGCCTTTCATGTAGTTCGTGATTTTATACGCAGGTCCTCTTCTCGATGGGTAATCTCTCGCCCACTCTTGCTCTGCCAAATACTGCACGAAAGAGTTCAAGCCTTCATCCATCCAAGTCCATTGACGTTCGTCTGAGTTGATAATCATTGGGAAGAAATTATGTCCCACTTCGTGGATAATCACTCCAAGCATTCCTCTTTTTGTCCTTTCGGTATAAGTTCCATCTGTTTCTGGTCGCCCATAATTGAAACAAATCATTGGGTATTCCATTCCATTACTTGCCTCTACAGAAATTGCTACTGGGTAAGGATAAGGAATTGTGAATTTGGAATAAACTCTCAAAGTGTGAGCAACCGCTTCCGTAGAAAAATTCTCGTAAAGTGGGTTTGCTTCTTTTGGATAATAGGACATCGCCATTTTAATATCGCCTTCAATATCTACGCCCATGGCATCCCAAATAAATTTCCTAGAGCTTCCGAATGCGAAATCTCGTACATTCTCTGCTTTATAAACCCACGTTTTCTTGTCGGTTGCTTTCTTCTTCTCTTTTGCTTCAACTTCTTTTTGAGTCACAATCACTACTGGCCTTTTAGCTGTCTTGGATTTCTCATATAAATCAATGTGTTTCTTGCTCAACACATCGCTCATGTTTTGCAATGCGCCCGTGGAAGCCACAATATGGTCAGAAGGAACAGTAATTTTTACTTCATAATCTCCGAAAGGAAGCGCAAATTCACCTCTTCCTAAAAACTGTTTGTGTTGCCAGCCTCTCACATCGCTGTAAACTGCCAACCTAGGAAACCATTGTGTAATGGTAAAAATCGTGTTTCCATCATCGAAAGGGCTTTCACCATCTTTCAGCGTATCGAAACCACCACGTCCGCCCATCAAGCCACGGTCGTTAATGTTGTAATACCATTCTATATTCAGCTCCAATTTGTCTCCTTTTTTCAAAGGTGTATTCAAATCAACACGCATCATCGTGTGGTTGATTGTGAATTTCATTCCCTTCCCATCAGCATCCGTTACCTTTTGGATTTTGTGTCCGCCATCGTATTCAGGATAACCCATCACACGTTGCATTCCTTTCCAAGTCATTTTATTTCTCAACTTGCCAGTAGCAGAAGTGTAAGTTTCCGAATCGGGCGCACGCATATTCTGGTCGAGTTGCAACCAAACGTAGCGCAATTCATCTGGCGAATTGTTGGTGTAGGTAATTTCCTCTTTCCCCGTGATTCGGTTTTTGTCCTCATCCAGTTCTACATCAATTTTGTAATCAGCTTTTTGTTGCCAATATTCATGTCCTGGTGCGCCGGAAGCGGTACGGTAAACATTTGGTGTAGGCAATTCCCAGAGTTGTCGGAACTTGCTTTTGTTGACATTCTTTTCCTGTGCTTGGATTGATCCAAGCAGGAAAAGTGTCAATACAGTCAGTAAAGATACTTTTCTCATAACTTAATTTAGTTGCGCCTATCTCAAGGCAAATGTTTTTTATCTTAATTCAGAACTCCTCAACTCCAAAAAAACAAAATTAGTTTGGAGTGAGCCAAGCCAGAATTGCACAAAACTAATAAAATTGTTGGATTGGGTTTTTCCGTTGGTGGAAAATCCTGAATTGAAAGACACTCAAAATTGAGGAAATAATTAATCTCCACCTACTTAGCTCTTTTTCTTAAACGCCACTTTCAACTCAATAATTGCCAAACTTGCTACAATCAGTATTTCTACAATAAAAAATAGTACTCCTAATTTTGAAATTTCTTGGAAGAAGGAAAACGTGAAATATCCTGTAAGGCAACAATGCATTAGGTTGGCAATGGCAATAATTGCTAAATAAGGTTGCCAAATTTTAGGGTTTACCAAATAGCATATTCCTGAATAAATAAAATAGATAAATGCTAGGCAAGAAAGTGTGATTAGTATGGATTTGGGAATTCCGAAAAGCGCTTCAAACTCCGTCAGGAAAAAAAAGTAAGCAATGGCAGAAAGTAATGCGCCAAGGCTGTCAATTAAAAAGAGTGTTTTGGAATTGGGAAGTTTCATGGCTTAATTCTGATTGATTGAAAGTAGAACTAATAAGTAGTAATTCCATCTGTGAAACAAAAAACTGAGTAACATGGACTATTAAATAAGAAGAACTCGAAATGTCTTTTTGGTCAATTCGCTATTTCCCAAAAACCTCGCTTACTTTGCCAAAAATTCAATCGTTTACTTTCCCAATCCGCATGAGTATCTCTTTAAAATGGAAGCTTGCCCAATTCGCTGAAATTCGATGGTGGCAAAATTACCTGAAATCTAAATCCGCCACAGATTACAAAGCATATAAAACAGATTATTGGCAAAATTTTCTGAACGAAATAGAATCCAATTTCTCTTTCAGGCCAGCAGACAAAGTTTTGGATGCAGGTTGTGGGCCAGCAGGTTTATTTATAATCCTCAACCAAAACGAAACCACCGCAGTTGACCCACTTTTGGGGAAGTATGAAGAAAGTCTCCCACATTTCTCCAAATCAAACTATCCGAACGTAAACTTTGTGGAAAGTGGATTGGAAGGTTTTGTGGAAAATGAAGCGTTCGACCATGTTTTTTGTCTCAATTGTATCAATCATGTAGCCGACTTACCCAAATCGCTCAATAACTTGATAGATTCTACCAAAAAAGGTGGGAAGATCTATTTAAGCATTGATGCGCATAATCATCAAGCCCTCAAATACCTTTTCCGAGCTGTTCCCTTAGATATTCTTCATCCACATCAATATGATTTGGAAGAATACCGAACCATGTTAACCAGCCGAGGCTGCGAAATCAAACAGGAAATTCGCTACAATAAGCGAACGATTTTCGACTATTATTTATTGATAGCAGAAAAGATATGAGACACGAGATTTTAGACATAAGATTATAATGCTAGACATTTCAAAAAAACGAGACCTCGGCAGCGGTGTCGATGGCGACTCCCAGAAAACCCTGCCGAAGATTGGTGTTAAAGCCGTCCAACGTCTGGCAGGACCTACGGACTCTGCCAGCGATTCACTTTTGTCTAGCACTATAACATAAGATATAGATGAATTGTCATTGCTTGAAAATATTTACTGGTTTTTACAGAATCTGCTTAGGGAATTCCCTGCTAGTAGTGTGTTTAACGATACTTCAGTTTGAGGCGAAATCTCAACAAAATTTCAAACTTGAAACCAATAGATTTGAGATTCCATCTCTTGTTTCCAAACATAAATTAAGGACAGCCAATGCATATCTAAGCTTGGAGTATCATTCAAAATCACGAGACTATACATTCAAAGCAGACTCCAGCCAAATACATAAGCAACGGCTCAAATTAGTAGTTGGTGCAACTGCATTAGGCTACACAGGCGCAATGGTTGGCTTGGGTACTTTATGGTATAGCGATTATGCAAAAGGGAACTTTCACTTTTTCAACGACAATGATGGTTGGATGTATATGGACAAACTGGGTCATTTCACGACTGCCTATTATGTTGGGCGAGCAGGAATTGAAGCGTTGCGCTGGGCAAATGTTCCCGACAAAAAAGCAATTTGGTTGGGTGGTTCTCTCGGATTGTTTTTCTTGACTTCTGTGGAGTATTTCGATGGTCGCTCTACTGAATGGGGCGCTTCCCCAATGGATTTGGTGGCGAACACAGCAGGCGCAGCATTGGTTATTGGGCAAGAATTAGCTTGGAAAGAACAACGAATTACCATGAAATGGTCTTACACAAACTCCAAATATGCCAAATACAGTCCCGACAAATTGGGAACAGCACTTAATGAAAAATGGTTGAAAGACTACAACGGACAAACTTATTGGCTTTCCGCCAATGTCTCCTCCTTCCTTAACAAGAAATCTAAATTACCAAAATGGCTGAATGTCGCAGTTGGTTATGGCGCAAATGGCATGCTGGCTGCCGTAGAAAACCCAACCATGACCGATGAGGGAATTTCCATTCCCCAATTCGAGAGATATAGACAATGGTACATAAGTCCCGATATTGATTTGCCTCGAATCAAAACCAAATCCAAAATCATTAATCTTATTTTAAAAGCAGGTGGATTTATCAAGGTTCCACTTCCCGCATTGGAATATAATAGAGTAGATAATCTGAAATTCCATTGGTTGTTTTTCTAAAAAAGAACTTTTGGGAAACGAAAAAATCCCAAGCCTTCTCAGACTTGGGATTGCTTATAACAACAGTTTCAAAATTATTTACAAGCAATAGGGTAACTCACGCCACTTCTTGTGACTGACCCACAATTTCTTGGAGCTGAATTTCTTTGGTGCATGATTCCAGCAACAACTGGAGTAGCCATAGAAGTTCCGCTTAAAGTAGCATAACCACCATTTAAGTAAGTAGATTTCACACTAGAACCTGTTGCAATCCAATCAATAGGAGCCCTTCCATAATTAGAGAAAGAAGAAAAACTTCTGTTACAAGTCATAGAAGCAACTGTGTAAACATTAGAACCACCTAAACAAGCTGGTTGGTAGTTTCCTGCAAACTGAGCATCATTTCCTGCAGCAATAGCCACTTTTGAAGTACGAGCCAAGTTGCTGATTGAGTTTCTGTAAGCAGAACCGTTAGCACAGCCAGACCCATAGAAACCTCCTAAACTCAAGTTAGCAATATCTCCAGAGATGTCATTAGCCGCAACATGGTTAATTCCTGCAATAATTGTAGCACTAGAAGAACCTCCACTCGCTCCAAATACTCTTACAGGAACTACTGCAGCACCAGCAGATATTCCCACCCCGCCAATTGTATTGTTTATTCCACCAATGATACCTGCCACGTGTGTTCCATGTCCATTTGCATCATTAGCAGAACCGCCAACAAAAGATTTTGCATAATTAGAGTTAGTAACTACGTTCAAATCTGGATGGTCTAAATCAATACCACTATCAACTACCCAAACCCAAGTATTCTTTCCGGCACCATTTCCAGAACCACCTGCTCTGCTCACGAAGCATTCCGAAGTTTGCCTCGCATTGGAAGCTCCTCCATTTTTAGCAGCTTTCTCTACACTTTCCACAATGAAACCTTGCATCTCAACAATGTAATCTTTCTCTACTGAGAAAATATTAGAGTTGGATTTTAAAGCATCTACTTCTGCAGTAGTCAACTTAGCAGCAAAGCCAGAAATAGCCGAAGTGTAACGATGTGTTACCTTGTCAGTAGAAATCCCATTTTCTTTAAAGAAAGAGTTCATTCTAGTATTGTTTGTATTCGTCTTACGAGTAGAATACGCTGCCTTCGCATTACGGTCTGTAAAAACAGGCTCGCCTTTTCTGCCACTAGAAAGATAATCTTCGTTAAATGTAACAATGTA
>JBLIFI010000036.1:0-17972 GCA_047633715.1 Flammeovirgaceae bacterium | reverse complement strand
TATAACAAAACTAAGATTTGAAAAAATTGCTTGTTTTTCGAGTTTGTTAAAACTCGAAAAACAAGCAATAAAACTGGTTCAAGCGGGGCTTCCCAAGCGTCCACACTTGAACCTAATAACTTAAACTGCAAAATCATGAATTGCACTCAATACCCAAATTCACGATAGAACCTAAATAATATTCGTTTGGATTTTGGACTTCGTATATGCTGTATTGTGCAAGAAATGCGATGAATGGATAAAAAACTGCCACTAATCCAGTAGAAAACTTTGATAATGCCATCATTCCCACTAAACTAACAAAAATGCCTATTAGCAGTGACGGGAAAAATAGTTTTTTTATAAAAGAGAATAATTACCGTGAGAAACACTTTATACTGACTCATACTGTAAACCCACCTAATGTGCTATTATAAAATAGAGCATGGTTTCTTGTATAATGTTAAATCAAAATTCAACTTCTCGAAGATAAAATCAACCACTTAGAAGAAATCATTAGCATTCTGAAAAAAGAGTGATTATCTTTTTGCCATCAATAAAAACTAGGAAGTTTTACTATGGCAAAAGAACTCGGAAAAATATTAGTAGTAGATGATAACGAAGACGTTTTGTTTGCAGCAAAAATGCTATTGAAAAAGCATGCTGACTTCGTGCAGATTGAACCCAACCCACGTAAAATCCCTTTCCTGCTCAACAATGATAATTACGATGTAATTCTGCTCGATATGAATTACACCAAAGAAACCACCACAGGACAGGAAGGTTTCCATTGGTTGGAACAAATTTTGGAGATTGAACCCAATGCAGTTGTGATTTTGATGACGGCTTATGGTGGAGTGGAAACAGCTGTGAGAGCATTGAAACAAGGCGCAACCGATTTTGTAACGAAGCCGTGGCAAAATGAAAAGCTACTTGCCACACTTTCGAGCGCAGTCAAACTAAAGCGTTCTTATAATGAAGTCAGTTCGCTAAAACAGGCAAACTCTCAACTCACTTCTGAACTCAATAAATCGCTAAAGCATGATATTATTGGCGAGAGTGATGCAATCAAAAAGGTTTTTACGCTCATCAGCAAAGTAGCTGAAACCGATGCAAATATCTTGATTTTGGGCGAAAATGGAACGGGAAAAGAACTAATTGCTAGTGCATTACACAAATCATCTCTCAGGAATGAAAATCCATTCATTACTGTAGATATGGGAAGCCTTACCGAGTCACTTTTTGAAAGTGAACTTTTCGGGCATAAAAAAGGAGCCTTTACCGATGCCAAGGAAGACCGTCCAGGCAGATTTGAAGTTGCCAGCAAAGGAACGTTGTTTTTGGATGAAATCGGAAACCTTCCCCTTCCGCTCCAATCCAAACTTTTAACTGTTTTGCAGAAACGTGAAGTCATTCGAGTAGGAACAAACGAACCAATTCAAATTGACATTCGCCTGATTTGCGCCACCAATATGAATGTGCATGACATGGTGCATGACAACGAATTCCGACAAGATTTACTTTACAGAATCAATACGGTGGAAATCAAGTTGCCTCCGCTACGAGAAAGAGACAATGACGTAATTATTCTGGCTGAGAAGTTCATTGAAACCTATTCCAAAAAATACCGAAAACTCAATAAAAGACTGGCAGAAGCCACTAAATCCAAACTGCTCCGTTACCATTGGCCTGGAAATGTGCGGGAATTACAACACGCTATTGAGCGGGCAATTATCATGAGCGAAGAAGTGGTTCTTCAACCCAACGATTTCCAATTCCTCATGCCTAAAGATGAACCCGAAAAAGAGGCAGCAGAGGATTTCACAGAATACGACTTGGAAACCGTAGAGAAAATGATGATTCAGAAACAAATCAGCAGAAACTCAGGTAATATTTCCAAAGCTGCAAAGTCATTGGGTTTGACGAGGGCTTCGCTATATCGGAGAATGGAGAAACATGGACTCTAGGCAAATGGTAAAGTGGCGAGATAGTAAAATAGGAAGGTTAAAGTAGGTAAAGAAATTAGAAAATAACATACAATTCAGATGGAAAATTTCTATGTGAAAGAGCATTTTGCAGAAGATGAATATTTACCCACATTATATGGTAGTGCAAAAAGCAGTAGCATACATATTATCGGGAGTTCTATTCTGTGTGATGCGGTTGGATATTATGAAAGTTTTGGTCAATGGATTTTAAACTTTTTGACAATACAGCCAAAAGTAATTAGAGTGATTCTCTGTTTAGGATATTATAATACGATTTCGGTTAAAATCATTTGCCAGATTCTCATGAGAATAGAGAAATATACAAAGGAAAACAATGTTAATTTTCTCGTTCATTGGTATCTCCAAAAAGGGAATGAGGAATCTTTAGAACTTTTGGAGAATTTTCAAGAACAATTGGACACTTCTATTGAGATAACTGAATTAGACAATCAAGAATGGAAAAAGCTATTGAGTTCAGTCATACAACAAAATCTTAGTTGATAAACTACTTTGCCATTTTACACTTTACCAACTTACTATTTGAACCATGGGTTTTTCGGATGATTTCAGGTTGAGAACAAGGAAATTTGCTGTTCAGGCAATTCGTTTCTTTCGGGTCATTCCAAAAACAGAGGAAGGTCGGATTGTAGGCAGACAACTTTTGAGAGCTGCCACATCAGTTGCTGCAAACTATCGGGCTGCGACTCGTGGGCGTTCTGAGAAAGAGTTTCTTGCAAAATTAGGGATTGCCGTTGAAGAAGCTGATGAAACAATCTTTTGGTTGGAAATCATAGAAGAATCAGAAGTTTTAAATCCAACTCAAACCGAAACAATCAAGAAAGAGGCAATGGAAATTACCGCAATCCTTTCTAAATCTCAGAAAACCATGAGAACGAGACTCAACAGCAAAAAAGCATAGCGACTGTATTTCTGTCCTTTTTTTTTAATTTTCACTTTACCTCTTTACTTTCTTACTGTTTTACTATTTGACCTAACTTTGCCATTTTACTATTCTACTATCTTACTATTTGTACATGATTTTTTCTGACTTCAAATTAAACATAATTGCCCGAGTGGTGGGATTGGCTCTCACCATATTCATATTGGTGTATCTGATACAGCAAGCGGGTTTTGTAGTAACCATATTGTTGGTGGGCGGATTGATTGTATTCCAAATGATTTCGCTCATTAACTTGTTGGAGAACACGAATAAAGAAGTTATTAACTTCCTTAGTTCTATTCGTTACGATGATTTCTCAAATGCCTATAAGTTGAGCGGGAAAGGCGGGACTTTTGATGAATTGAATAAGGAATTCAACTCGGTTTTACTGAAATTCAAAGATATTCGGGCAGAGAAAGAAGCCGACCATCAATATTTGCGAAATATTATCCATCATGTGGGAATTGGCGTAATGTCGTTCAATAAAGATGGCGAAGTGCAGATTATGAATACGGCTGCCAAGCGTCTGCTTAAAGTAAACCGATTAAGGAATATCCAAAAGTTGGAGAGTTTCAGCCCCGAATTAGTTGCACAGCTTTCTACTCTGAGAACGGGAACAAAAGCATTGGTGCGAGTGAGAAATAATGGAGAATTGGTTCAATTAGCAATTTATGCCATCGAACTATACTTGAAAGGCGAGGAATTTAAACTCGTAACCATTCAGAATATTCATAGCGAGTTAGAAGAGAAGGAAATGGAAGCTTGGCAGAACTTGATTCGGGTTCTGACGCATGAAATCATGAATTCCATCACGCCAATTTCCTCACTTTCTGGCATGTTGGAAGATGAGGTAGATTACCTGCAAGAACAAGCATCGGGACAGGCAATGGAGAATATGGATTTCGATGACATCAAAACCGCAGTTCAGACTATTAAACGAAGAAGCGAAGGCTTGATTCGATTCGTGAGCGACTTCCAATCTCTCACACACATGCCCGAACCAAAATTGGAACATATTACCGTACAGGAAATGTTCTCTCAAATCAAAATGCTTTTGAGCAGAGATTTGGAAGCTGAAAATGTGGTTTTCAGCACGCACCTCAGCCCTGAAAGCATGGTAATTACTGCCGACAGAGAACAGATTGAGCAAGTTCTCATCAACCTCATCAAAAATGCGAAGGAAGCTTTAGAAGAGTTTGACGAAACAGGCAAGCAATACAAATCTATCTCCCTCATTGGAAACACAGACTCCAACAACCGCCCTGTAATTACCGTGAAAGACAACGGCCCGGGAATCGAAAAAACGGCTTTGGATAGAATTTTTATTCCCTTTTTCACTACTAAAAAGAAAGGCTCCGGAATTGGATTGAGCCTTTCCCGCCAAATTCTCCGCCAACACAAAGGCACACTTATAGCAAAATCTGAAGAAGGAAAAGGAACAGAGTTTAGCTTGAAGTTTTAGAAGCGTTCAAAAATCAAATAATGGAAAGTATAGAATACTTTTTAAGAATACGGATGGGTGGAAATTATCGTTTGTTGAAACTTAAAAAAGAGCCAAATTCAATTTCTGAAATGATTTCAGAACTAGCTCATGAATAATCCACTTTAATTGAGAACATAAAGCATGGAAATGAGATCTCGAAGCTTGGACTCATGAAGTTCAATAAAGACTTAGAAGGATTAATTACGATAGATAAATATTTAGAGTTCAAAGTATGTATTGATAAGGTTCAGGAAGAAGTAAAAACAATAGGACTTACTCAAGCCTTGATGGTTTTTTTTGATGAAAATGGAAAGAAATCAATAATTGATGCACTCAGCAGTAAAAAAAGAATGGCACGAAAAGGTCTGAAATTGTTATTGGAATGAGCTAGGCAAGTTCGGATATGGATTACAAAGATTAGTGTGAATGGATTCATTATTCGAAAATTTGTAGAAGAAGAAAAAGTAAACAAGAAGATACGTTTCATTTCAGGTAAAACAAATGACAAGTCTTTTATGAATAAAACTGTTGATGAGAAGAGGGATAGATATCGAAATCTATCTAAGATGATTTTTACGGATTTTATAAGAACCATGACCTTGTTAATATATTGGGAAAGGCAAATTGGAAATTAGCCAAAGTCAAACTTATCACCAAATCCGAAGAAGGAAAAGGAAAGAGTTTAGCTTGAAGTTTTAGAAAGAATACCAAAATCTATTTATTGTCTATGGAAGCATTTGATGGAAAGGATTTTTCGCTGTTTTTCGAGAATGGAGCAAAAGGCTTGAGAATGGTTTGGGTAGCACCAACTACTTGTGTTTTGGGAACACCCGATGAAGAGTGGATTCCAGGGAGATGCTCTCACGAAGATGAAGTAGAGTTTACAATTACCAAAGGTTACTGGATTGGGCAATATCCTATTTCTGTAAAGCAATATAATATGCTTGCTGAGGAGAAAGATAGTTCAGAAAACGAAGATGGCTCTAAGCTTTGTGAGTGGAGAGAAATCATAAAATGGTGCTTTCAACTCAACAAAAAATACGAAGTACAACTCCCAAAAGGCTATCATTTCTCCCTGCCAAGTGAAGCACATTGAGAAATTGCTTTCAAGACAAAGAAAAGCTGGTTTGCAATAGAAAAATATTGGTTTGAACAAAGGAAGAAGTTACTAAATAAAGAGATGTCTGAGAAAGAATATGGAAACCAAGTTCCGCCTATTATGCCAAGAGAAGAGCAAGAACTTCAATTTCCTACTAAAACGAATCACATAGGTAGTCATCAACAAGAGTACTGCTTTGAGCCTTTCCATTACAGACCTATTGAAAAATCAACTGATTGGGGAAATGATTATGATACCTACTTTGGGGTTGCAGAACCATATATAAGGTTGACACATTACAATTATCGTTCAGCACTAAGAAATTACCCATCGTCAGATGAACAATATAATTTCAGAATATGCTTGCGAAAGATAGAATATTTTGATTTGGAAGAGCCTGAGTTTAAAAGTGCACATGACGAGTATGAAGCTTATGGGCACTTAGACAAAACGTATAAATTATGGATGGAGTTCAGCAAGGAATATCTTGATTGGCTAAAAAATATGAAGAATTAAATGAAATCAGGTCTCCGATTTCATTTAATTCTTTCTATAACTATATCTCCAAAACAATTACGATATGAATGAATAATCAATCAACTCCATTGACTTTCGGTTTTGCAGTCTATTTCAAAGAAGTATTTAGCTGATTTTACTCCCATTTCCCAACTTATCAGTCGGGCTAACAAACGAAAGCGAACCATCTCGATCTTCTGCCATCAGAATCATTCCTTCCGATTTTATTCCTTTGATTTCTCTTGGAGCGAGATTTGCCAATAAGCAAACTTGCTGATCCAAAATATCTTCTGGATTATAGAATTCGGCAATTCCACTCACTACTGTTCGAGTATCTACTCCAGTTTCTACCGTAAGTTTGAGTAATTTCTTAGTTTTCTTCACTTTCTCAGCATGAACAATTGTTCCTACCCGAATATCCATTTTCATAAAATCATCGAAAGTAGCAGTTTCCTTAATTGGTTCAGCAGGTTGTGCTGCCAATTTTGCCTTCTCTAACTTCTCTTTTTGCTCTTGAATTTGCTCATCCTCTACTTTTGAGAAAAGTAATTCGGGTTTATTTAATCGATCATAAGGGAATAATAGATCTATCCCACCTGCATTTTCCCAAGAAACATCTCTCAAACCAAGCATGTACTCCAGTTTTTCTGATGTGTTTGGAAGAAATGGACGAGAAAGAATGGCAAGGTTAGCGCAAATCTGCAAAGCCAAATTCAAGATTGTCCCAGTCAGTTGTTTATCTTCTTTTACCAATTTCCATGGCTCCATATCTGCCAAATACTTATCTCCCAAACTTGCTAAGCTTATCATTTCAAACTGAGCCTCTTTGAACTTATATCGAGTAATCAAGTCTGCAATTTTATCAGGGAATTCTGCAATTTTATCTACTAAGTTTTTATCATATCCCAATAACTCTCCACGAACTGGAACTTCCCCATTGAAATGTTTATGAGTCATTACTAAGGCACGATTCACAAAATTTCCAAGTTTGGCAACCAACTCGTTGTTAATTTTTGATTGGTATTCTGCCCAAGTGAATTCAGAATCTTTATTCTCTGGAGCAAGTGAGTTGAGTACATAACGCAATTCATCTTGCTTTTGAGGAAAGTCTTCCATGTATTCATGCAACCAAACAGCCCAATTACGTGAAGTAGAGATTTTATTTCCCTCCAAATTCATGAATTCATTAGCTGGCACATTGTCAGGCAGGATATATTCTCCATGAGTTTTCAAAATGATTGGGAAAATAATGCAGTGGAATACAATATTATCTTTTCCAATAAAGTGAACGAGTTTCGTGTCTTCACTTTGCCAATAATCTTTCCAGTCTTTACCATTTTGGTTTGCCCACTCTTTGGTAGCAGATATATAGCCAATTGGAGCATCCAGCCAAACGTAAAGCACTTTCCCTTCTGCGTCTTTCAAAGGCACTTTCACACCCCAATCCAAATCACGAGTCATGGCTCTGGCTTGTAAACCGCCATCAATCCAAGATTTGCACTGACCTAATACATGTTTTTTCCATTCCTCAGGGTTATGATGTTTTTTACCCTCCAAATTCCCCTTCTCTATCCATTCCTTAATCCATTCTTCATGCTTATTAAGTGGTAAATACCAATGTTTGGTTTTCCTCAAAACTGGTTCACTCCCACTCAAAGTTGATTTTGGGTCAATCAATTCCGTTGGGCTCAAAGTCGAACCACATTTCTCACATTGATCTCCATAAGCCGAATCGTAATTACATTTCGGGCAAGTTCCTTGAATATACCTGTCCGCTAAAAACTGCTCAGCCTCCTCATCGTAATATTGCTCCGATTCATTTACCTCAAACTCACCTTTCTCATTCAAATTAGTAAAAAACTCTTGTGCAGTCTCATGGTGGATTTGTTCAGAAGTGCGGTGGAATATATCAAAGTCAATTCCAAACTTTTGGAAAGCCTCTTTATTAATTTTGTGGTATTTGTCAATGATTTGATTTGGAGTAATCCCTTCTTTCTTGGCTCGGAGAGTAATTGCCGCACCATGTTCATCGCTTCCACAAACAAAAGCTACATCCTTACCCACCAACCTTAAATATCTCACATAAATATCGGCAGGCAAATAAGCCCCAGCAATATGCCCAATATGCAAAGGACCATTAGCATAAGGTAAAGCAGCAGTTATTGTATATCTTTTTGGAGTCTCCATTCTTGTTTAATCAATTTATTCTTTTACCGTTACAAATATGTAACTATCCTTTTCTGTTCGATAAGGAAAAACGATTTACAGAGCTATTGGGCTGAAATCGGGTTGCAAAATTAGCTTAATTTATGCTTAGCACAAAGTCTGGAGTGGGATTGAATAGTTAATTAGTGAAAATGCAGTAAAATAAGCAAAAAAAAGGCTACTCAAAAGAGTAGCCTTTAATCTTAGTTTTTGAAGAAACTGACAATCTATATTTTTAGCTTTTCTTTCTTCTATTTGGCGCACCACCACTTCTGCGTTGGCCTCCACCTCTTCTGTCTCCTCTCTTATCTCCACCTTTTGGTGTTGTTTCAGGAGTCAAATCTGGTCTACCATATACTTCTCCCTTGAAAACCCATACTTTCACACCAATAATTCCGTACACAGTTTGTGCTTTGGTAATAGCGTAATCAATATTTGCTCTCAAAGTATGCAAAGGCACTCTACCTTCTTTGTAAGATTCAGTACGAGCCATCTCAGCTCCACCTAATCTACCAGCAAGTTTAATTTTGATTCCTTGTGCTCCAACACGCATTGCGTTAGCAATTGATTGCTTCATAGCTCTTCGGAAAGATACACGGTTTTGCAATTGCTGTGCAATTGACTCACCAACTAACTTAGCATCTAACTCAGGTCTTTTGATTTCGAAAATATTGATTTGAACGTCTTTCCCCGTTAATTTTTTCAATTCTTCTTTAATCTTATCAACTTCTGAACCTGCTTTACCGATTACTACACCAGGACGGGCAGTATGAACAGTAATAGTCACTCTTTTCAATGTTCTTTCGATGATTACCTTTGAGATACCAGCTCTAGGATTTGGCAAACGATTAGAGACATATTCTCTGATTTTTTCGTCTTCTACCAACTTCTCAGAGAAATCTTTTCCTCCGTACCAGTTAGAATCCCATCCTTTGATGTATCCCAATCTAAAACCTATTGGGTTAACTTTTTGTCCCATAATTTATTGATTATCAGTTCCTTCGGTTTTTTCTTCAACTATTTCTACGTTTTGGTCATCAACAACCTCTTCATAGGCATAGTCTTCGTCTAATGAAGATACCTTCAAAGTTACATGACAAGAACGTTTTCTGATTCTGTGTGCTCTCCCTTGAGGAGCAGGTCTGAATCTTTTCAATGTACGACCATGCGTAACGAATCCTTCGCTGATGTACAAATCTGCATCTTCCAAATCCACCTCTGGGTTTTTAGCTTCCCAGTTGGCTACTGCTGAAAGTACCAATTTCTCTATATAAGGAGCACCGGCTTTGGATGTAAATCTCAAAACGTCAAGTGCATGTCCTACCCTTTTTCCTCGAACCAAATCCACCACTAGGCGCATTTTTCTAGGAGCAATCGGGTTTTTATTCAATTTTGCTACTGCTTCCATGATTTATCCCCTCCTATTTTTTCTGTTTATGACCTCTAAAATTACGAGTTGGTGCAAATTCACCTAACTTGTGTCCAACCATGTTTTCAGTTACATAAACAGGGATGAATTTATTTCCGTTATGCACGGCAAATGTATGACCTATAAAATCTGGTGAAACCATGGAGCGTCTTGACCAAGTCTTAATCACCGTCTTCTTACTACCCGCATTCATTACATCCACCTTTTTTTCTAGGCGGTAATCAATATATGGGCCTTTCTTTAGTGATCTAGCCATTATCTCTTAGATTTTTTTCTGTTAACAATTAGTCTATCTGAATATTTAGTCTTAGATCTGGTTTTCTGACCTTTAGAGTAGATACCATTTCTAGATCTAGGCTGACCTCCTGAAGATCTACCTTCACCACCACCCATTGGGTGATCGACTGGGTTCATTGCACCTGGTCTAGTTCTTGGTCTTCTACCTAACCATCTACCTCTACCAGCCTTACCCAATCTGATGTTCATAAACTCAGAGTTAGATACCGTTCCGATAGTAGCGTAGCAAGTTTGAAGAACCAGACGAGTTTCGCCAGAAGGTAATTTGATAGACACATATTTGCCAGTTCTACCCAAAAGTTGGGCATATCCACCAGCACCTCTTACCATTACAGCACCTTTTCCTGGTCTCAACTCCAAATTATGGATAATTGTACCTACTGGAATTGCCGACAAAGGTAAACAGTTACCTACTTCTGGAGCTGCGTCTGGTCCTGAAACCACAACATACCCGTCAGTTACTCCTTCTGGAGCAATAATATATGCTTTCTCACCGTCTGTGTATTGAATAAGAGCAATACGAGCATTTCTGTTCGGATCATACTCAATACCAATAACCGTGGCTTCCATGCCATGCTTCTGTCTTTTGAAGTCAACGATACGGTACCTTTTCTTATGGCCTCCACCTCTGTTACGGATGGTCATCTTACCGGTGTTGTTTCTACCACCAGTAGATTTTAGAGGCGCCAACAATGATTTCTCGGGAGTCTTTTTAGTAATCTCATCGAAAGTCGGTGCGATTCTATGACGTTGTCCGGGAGTAATTGGTTTTAATTTTTTAACACCCATTGTAAATATGAATTTTACTGCCTTGCAGTCAGACTAAAATATCAGGCTAGTCCGTGCCTATAACTAATTAAATATCCCTATATTAAAGGTTCTCGTAGAAATCAATGATTTCCCCGTCTTTCAACTGAACGAAAGCTTTTTTGTAGGAAGAGGTTTTACCAGAAATCACACCAGCTTTAGTGTATCTGTTTTTTGGCTTACCAGCAATAATAGCTGTACGAACGGCATCAACTTGAACACCATACATTTGCTCTACTGCTTTTTTAATTTGGATTTTATTTGCTCCTTTATCAACGATAAAGCCATAAAGTCCAGTTTCTTGCGCTACTGCTGCCTTCTCAGTAATGATTGGCTTTTTTAAAATATCCATCGGAGTACTTTGTACTGTTCATTAAAATTATTTCTTACCACATTGCCCAAGCAATATGTTGTCTCCAACTATTCTGCTGATTGAGCAGCGAAATTGGCAAACTTTTCTACTGCATCTTCAGAAATAACTAACTGATCTGCGTGTAGGATATCGTAAGTATTCAAAGAACTGATGGAAACTACGTTTGTATTCTGGATATTTCTAGCAGAAAGGTAAACGTTTTTATTCTCCTCACCCAAAACCAAAAGTGTTTTTGAGTTGTTCAATTCAGTACTTTTCAATACTTCTGTGAATTCTTTTGTTCTTGGAGCGTCAAAAGACAAAGTTTCCAAAACTTTGATGCTATTTTCTTGCGCCTTGTAAGCAAGGGCAGAATTTCTAGCTAAAGCTTTTTCTTTCTTGTTCAATTTAGAATCGTAAGTTCTTGGTCTTGGACCAAAAACTCTACCTCCACCTCTGAAAATTGGCGACTTAATGCTACCTGCACGAGCCGTACCAGTTCCTTTTTGCTTCTTTATTTTTCTAGTAGAGCCCGTAATATCCGCTCTCTCTTTCGCTTTATGCGTACCTTGCCTTACATTGGCTCTGTGGTGTTTTACCGCTAGGTAAATCACGTGGTCATTTGGAGTTACTCCAAATACTGAATCTGGTAACGATACTGTTCTGCCAGTTTCTTGACCGCTCTTGTTTATTACTGCTAATTCCATGCTCAATTACTTTTTAATAAGTATGTAAGAGTTTTTCGCTCCCGGAATTGCACCGCTAACAACAATCAAGTTCTTTTCAGGAACGATTTTCATCACTTTCAAATTCTGAACGGTAACTCTATCATTACCCATTCTTCCTGCCATTTTCATATTCTTGAATACTCTTGAAGGAGTAGAACATGCACCAATAGCACCAGGAGCTCTCAGTCTATTATGCTGACCGTGAGTCGCTTGACCAACACCAGCAAAGTTGTGTCTTTTCACAACACCTTGAAAACCTTTACCTTTAGAAATCCCTACAACGTCAACAAGCTCGCCTTCAGCAAACACGCTATCGGCCGTGAGAACTTGACCAAGATTTACATCTTGATCGAAATCACGGAATTCAACGAGTTTCTTTTGGGGAGCTGTGCTAGCTTTTTTGAAGTGACCTTGAAGTGGCTTCGTGGTGTGCTTTTCTTTCTTCTCTTCATAACCCAACTGAACGGCTGAGTAGCCATCCACTTCGTCAGTTCTGACTTGAGTTACTGTACATGGGCCAACTAGAATCAATGTACAAGCGGTATTCTTGCCATTTTCATCAAATACGCTGGTCATGCCTACCTTTTTTCCTATCAATCCAGGCATTTTCTCAGAAATTTAAACCTTGTTGTAAATACCAAGCCCTTTGACTTGATAATTCTTACTTACAGCGCAAGGCTACAATTGTTATTTATTTAACCTTCGGCAGAAACATTTTATGGCTCGATTGCCACATACTGTTTTCCGAATGGAGTGCAAAGGTAGGAAATCTATTCTCAAACGCAAATATAAGTGGAGGATTTATTTTTTGTTCCATATTTATAGCTTATGCCAAAGCTACTTTTTTACCATTTCCTTTGGGTAATCGTCCCAATCCCAAAAACTTCGTATGTAATTGAAATTTGTATTCAAATAGCCAAAGTCTTTCTCTAACTCCGCCACGCTAAACTTCCGATTCAATGGGTCAATAATTTCACAGAGAATTTTATCTATTTCTTGAATGCTTTCGAAAAGCTTTTTGTTCACTTTTTCAGTCAGACTTACCGCATACGCAGATGGTAATGTGCTGGATTCCAAAACCCCCGAATTATGTTCGAAGAATTGATTCAAACTTTTACGATAATCCAAAAAACTACTGAAAGCGAAACCTATTTCAAATACTTCTATTTCTGATTCATCAAATGCTCCATTGAAAACATCTTGATTGTATTCTTTCATTTTATCAACGGTTTTTTCATAGCGTTCTATATCTTCCTTAAAGGTAAATTCGCCTCCCAAAAAGTATTCTAGAGAACGTTTATTCATCTCTCTGATTGGGTATTTGTAAATATTGAATGCTAACAATAGAGCCATGAAATTCCCCTCAGCAATTGTCGAAATTACTCCTCCGTGATTGTTTTCAAATTCCAAATAACATTCTAACAAATCCCTAGCTGTCAGCCATGTTTTTTCGTGTGAGAGTTTCCCGAAAGTAATAGATGGTGGAAAGTCGGAGGATTTGTAGGGAATGGAGATTTCAAAACCTCTTTCAAAGTAAAAAAAGTCATAGCTAGGTATTGCCCTTTCAAACTCTTCGGGTTCTCCGAAAAGCTGTGTACATTTCTTTCTATCTATTTGCTTCAAACCAAGTTTCCTGTGGAAATCCTCAATTTTAATACTTTCAATTCCCCCTTTCGAGTTGATAACCAACCAAACCTCTTTTTCTTTCAGGTTTATCCAACCGCCTCCGCCTTCTAAAATGAATTTGTATTTTTCTTCAAATAAGACTTCTACTTCCTCTCCATTTTCTGAACGTTTTAAAATCCGCCCGTTGTCATTTGTGGTAGAGAACGGATAATTGCTTACTCGAATCAACTCAATATCACCCAAATCAACACTTTCTACCTTATCGCCAAGTTGGATTGGGGAATTTGTAATATCTGATGGAGAAAGTGAGATGTTTTTGAAATCCTTTTTCATAGTTTTCGCTGTTTCCCGAAAGTAATTAACTTTATGGATAATTCTAAATCCAATCATCTTCACTTGCAAAACAGCAAACAAACCCTGAACTGCTATGAAAACCTTCCTAAAAATCACTTTTTGCCTTTCCCTTTTGTGGAGTTGCTCGCAGAAACCAACCGATGAAGCCATTTCTGAACAGGACACAGTTTCTACCTCCAACCAAAAGGAAAAAGTGGATTCGGAAAGTGTGGCAAAGTCGGAAACTACTGACTCCAACCAAAAAAGAGTTTACAAAACCACACTCAATAGCAAGACGGTTTTCTATGTGCAAGAAAACGGCAAATGGGGTTTGGAGTACGAAGATGCTGGCGAGTTATTGCCAATTGAGTTTGATAAAATATTTAGTCCAGATGCCACGGCAAAGGAATATGTGGAGGTGGAGAAAGGCGGAAAGTTAGGCTTGTTCGATTACGTGAGAAAGATTATGATTGCCCCAAAGTATGACTTGATTTACCCTGCCGATGGAACAAAATACATTGCGATTGGGAAAATTGGTACTCAATTCTTTGGAATCCTTTCGGAGAATGAAACTGAGAAACTAAGTACGGAAGGCTCGCCAACTTATGCCAATTTGGAAGCGGAAACTATTTTCGATTTGAAAGAATCTAAGGTTATTCCTGTGTTTGCAGTTGAAAAGCAGGAAGATGAATATCGGTCTAATGGAGTAGTTTTCCTTCCTTCTTTTGTGAGTAATTTGGGTTTGGTTTCGAGCAGTAAGTTGGAACTCGTTTCCTTTAATGGTTCGGATATGGGAATTACGAAAGTAAGTATGGAAATCGTACGAGCTGAAACGATTACCGAAAAGTTGAAAATTCTGTTTACTTCGTTTTATAAAGAAGGAATTGATGTGAGAAGTTACACGATTGAGAAAACGAGAGCCACAATAATAGATGAATCTGATAAAGTAGTTGACTCAAAGCAATTGTCGGAAAACTATAACTCGCATCAAAACGAGCTTACTTTTTGCGGAGATAATTTATTAGACTATTTCATGCTCACAGAACGATTGCTAGAAGTGCAAGATGTAAACAACACGCAAGAAGATTACCCAAATTATACGGCAATGACACAATTTGATTACTACAAAGTCGCAGATAATGGAAAGCTCCAAAAACTGGAAACGAACCGATTTTATAACTGCACAAAGTTTGCTTCCATCAATTCCAGCCATTTTTCTCGTTGCCTTTATATTTACTCACGGGAAGAAGGCGATATGGAAGAAGGAAATATTTGGGCTTCTGACCATTTAAGTATTGAAGATTTGGATATTATGCGGAATGAGATTTTTGCAGATTATGGCTACAAATTCAAATCGGAAAAGTGGCAAAAGTATTTTGCAAGCAAGAAATGGTATTCCCCAAAACATGACAATGTAGATAGCTTCCTCTCAGATTTGGAGAAGGAAAATATCAAAACCATTCTGAAACTAAAGGAACGAATGGAAAAAGCGGGTGAACAACAATTCACCAACAAGAGATTAGAAACACTAATAACACAGGGAGGCTAAACCTAAAAATCTATTTCCCACAGCAATCAATGAAATTCTACCTACAATTTTTATTTTCCCTTTTATGGAGTTGTTCACAGAAACCGACTGATGAAATTACTTCTGAACAGGATTCAATTTCTGTCTCCAACCAAAACGAAAAAACAGATTGGGAAAATGCCAAGAAGATTGAGAAAGCGGAAATGGCTGACTCCACAAGAAAAAATATTTACCAAACCGAATTAAATGAGAAAACCGTTTTCTATGTTCAGAAAAAAGGCAAATGGGGTTTGGAGTATGAAGATTCTAGCGAGTTGCTAGCTATTGAATATGATAAAATTTACAGCCCAAATATAACAGCAAGAGAATATGTGGAGGTCTTAAAAGATGGAAAGCTAGGTTTATTCGATTATGTTAGAAAAATCATGATTGCCCCGAAGTACGATTTGATTTATCCTGCCGATGGAACAAAACACATTGCAATTGGAAAAATAGACACTCAATTCTTCGGAATTATTTCTGAGAATGAAACTGAAGTATTGAGTTCGGAAGACTCGCCTACTTATGCGAATTTGGAGGCAGAAACAATTTTTGATTTGAAAAAATCGAAGGTAATTCCTGTGTTTGAGGTTAAGGAAGAATACGATTTTTATGCAAGTGGAGTGGTTTTCACGCCCTCTTTTGTGAGCAACTTAGGTTTCGCAAGCAAAACTGAATCCGTTTCTTTCGATGAAACTGGCGAAGGAATCATACAGGTAAGTGCCAAAATTGAACGAGCTGAAAGCATAACTGAAAAGCTAAAAATCTTGTTTATACTATTCTACGAAGAAGGAGTGGGAGTTCGGGATGGTTATTATGTTGAAAGAACGCAGGCAATTGTAGTCAATGAATCGGATAAGGTAATCAGTTCCAAGCAATTTGCAGAAATTCATAAGGCAGACAGGAGGGCAATTGGATTTTGCGAAAACATGTTAGACTATTTTATGCTAAGTGAAAGATTGCTCGAAGTAAAAAATATAAGTAATGCGCCAGAAAATCACCTGAATTATACGGCAATGACACAATTCGATTACTACAAAGTGGAAAATGATGGAAAACTGGAAACGAACCGATTTTATGACTGCACAAAGTTTGCTTCCATCAATTCTAGCCATTTTGAAGGTTGCTTTTATATCTCTGCAAGAGAAGATGAAGATATGGAAGACGGAAATATTTGGGCTTCCGACCACCTCAGCATAGCAGATTTAGATATTATGTGAAATGAGATTTTTGCAGATTACGGTTACAAATTCAAATCGGAGAAGTGACAAACATATTTTGCAGGAGAGAAATGGTATTCCCCAAAATATGACAATGTAGATGAATTTCTCACAGATTTGGATAAAGAAAACATCAAAACCATTCTGAAGCTAAAGGAGCGAATGGAAAAAGCGGGTGAACAACAATTCACTAACCGAAGAAAGGAATACTTGATGGTATCAGAATAAGAAATTATGAAAATCCTCAAATCAATCTCCAAATGGCTTTTGGTCATTCTCATTTCCCTTATCGGAATTCTCATTTTCCATAAATCATTGGAATACTACAAACCAGATTTTTCCCGAGGTTACCTTTCCGATAAAGAAGCAGTTTTTGATGGGATTTTTAAAGTCGGTTTGTATGCGCATATCGTTTCCGTGCTTCCCGCTTTGCTGATTGGCACTTTGCTCATTTTCTTTCGGTTGGAGCGAAAAAATAGAAAACTGCATAGATTACTGGGTAAGCTTTATGTACTTCTCGTACTTTTTCTTGCTTCGCCAGGCGGATTGATTTTGGCTTTCTATGCCATTGGCGGTTTTTGGGGAGAGTTGGCTTTCATTTCTCTTTCCCTGCTTTGGTGGCTTTTCACTTTCCTTGCCTACAAATCAGCTCGCAACGGCAAAATCCAACCACATAAAAATTGGATGCAGAAAAGTTATTTACTGTGCCTTTCTGCTGTGAATTTGCGTATTTTCCTTTTCATTGCCAATCATTTTCTGGATTTACACGGCACAGAAATTTATGTAATTGTTTCTTGGCTGAGTTGGTTGCCTTTTCTAGTTGTGCATGAGATAGTCAGGAGAGCCAAACATAATGAGTAAACGCTAAGGGCATGATACAAAATAACATGTACAATTCAGATTTAATTATGTAGTTTAATTGTCTATAAAACTGATTTTTACTAATACTCTTTGGCAACTTATGAATACATTTCCATTTGTGATTATTTTCAAAAATGTACAAATTATTTTGTATCGAACCCTAAGGAATGGGGAATAAATAAATGCGTGTTTTGTCGCAGTTTATTTAATTTCTTTCACTAAGTAGTATTGCACGAACCAAACCTGAGTACTGTCAAATAAAACGTTAATTTTATTTTAATGTGAAAACTGGAAAAATTTATACGAATTTATTAACATCAAAATCTGAATTATCTATACTATGAAAAAAAATAATTTTATTATTGCTAGTTGCTTTTGCATGGCAAACCCAAGCGCAACAAGTTAAGGAGATTACTCCTGTGGGGTTTTCGGGGTCATTTTATCAAAAAGATATAATCCGCTCAGATTTTCGAGGATTCAAGATGCGATGTGGTTGGTGGATTGATGGCATCACCATGCTGAGCCAAAATGCGCACCATTCG
>JBLIFI010000035.1:0-18057 GCA_047633715.1 Flammeovirgaceae bacterium | reverse complement strand
CGCTGAAAAACTTGGTTTGAATATCTCTACCAACTACACAAACTTGCTCGCCAAAAGCTCGGTGCTTTTCCTCAAAAAAACCACCTCTTTCTAAACTCAGATTGAAAATTTCAAAATAAGCATTATTTACTCCAATCAGCTTGGCAGAACGCCTAGTTCCTTTACTGATAATATAAGTGTCTAATTCAATTTCTGGACTGACCAATTTGAGGTTTGGCAATGTGTATTGAATATTCTCAACATCAAGCATGCTCAAGCCTGGAGAAAATTTATTTTTGTCTCCTCCGCCAAAGCCTGTATCCTGGACTTCCTCCTCTACCTGCTCAATAATCGGATTGATGACGATGTTATTCACTCCAACCAACTTAATTTGCTCTTGAATTTCTTGTTGCGCCCCGTTTCCAATCGCCAACATGGCAATTACGGAAGCCACCCCGAAGATGATTCCCAAAGCGGTAAGCATAGCTCGTAGCTTGTTAGCTAGAATAGCTTCGGAAGCAATTTGAAGGTTTGATAAGTATTTATCCATGTGGGTTTCAGTTGACAGTTAGCAATAAACAGTTTCAGAAGGGTTTTCAGACTTTCTCCACTCTCTTTATTCTTTTCTCTTTTTTCTGTTTTCCGCAGTATCATTTACAGATTCTCCCTCCAGCATTACCACATCTTCCTCTTCCATTCCATCAATTCGGGCAATGGAAACAGTTTCCCCAACGGCAATTCCTTTGTCTATGATTACAGAAGTCTCGTTGGATTTTCCTGTCATTACCTGTTGCTTAATAAACCCATTTCCCTCTTTTTTGAATACGTAAGAAACAGAATCTCCTTGTGTAAAAAGCGCTTCGAGTGGAAGGAAAACAACGTCTTTAATCAAATCTGCCTGAATGGCATTACTCGTTGTCATAGATGGGCGCAAAGTGGTGTCGGCTTCGTTAATTTTGATGCTAACTTCAAAAACCTTCGCATCAGAATTAGGTTTCTGTTCACCTACATTAGCTACATTTTTTACCACTCCAGTCAATTGCTTGTCTGGAAAAGCGTCTAATCCAATCCCGACTGTTTGCCCTATTTTGATTTTGCGAATATCAACTTCGTTCACATAAGTTTTGGAAACCATTTTTGTCAAATCGGGCAGGGTTGCCACTGTTGGGTTCCAAGCTTGCAGGTTTGAGCCTTCTTTCTTTTTCTGTCCATTCCATTCTCTTTCGTAGATAATCATTCCATCTTCTGGAGCGGTAATGGTAAATCCCTTTTGTAATTCAAGCATAAAGCTCAAATCTCTCGACTCCTTAGATAGTTCAGCAGAAACCTCTCTTACTTTGGCAATTGCCTGGTCTACCTGGACTTGATAGTTTTTTGTAGCTTGGCTGAAGGCTCTATCTGCTTTTTCTACCTCAATGTTCGCCTGCTTTATTGTTGCTGGCGGTTCAAACTGCGATTGCTCCAAAACAATCTTCTTTTCCTCCACTGCGTATTTGAGGTTTATCAGCTTGTCTCTCGCTTCTCTCAGTTTAAGTGTGGAGTCCAAAACTGCCTGGTCGTATTGCGCTTGGGCTTTAGTTACATTAGTTTCTGCTTCTTGGATTTTGTCTCGCAAGCCTGATTGGTCGAGCGAAGCAATAAAATCGCCTTTCTTTACCACTTTTCCTTCTGGAATGAGTTTATTGATTTTCGTCTCCCAAATCCGAGCAGCACGCATTCCCGTGGGCCCCATAATTTTCACAGAGTTCATGGCTTCCAACTCCCCAGTAGTCGTTACGGTAACGGCAAAGTCGCCTTTTTCTGCAGTTGCATAAATTGCGCTAGTTTCTGCAGCAACAGAACTGAATGCAAAATAACTGACAACCAAAACGGCTATAATAGCAAGACCGATTATAATTTTCTTATTCATAGTTTTTTGTGGAGGAGGTTTAAAAAACTTCTTCTACACAAATCTAGTCTTTTCATGAGAAGCAAAAGCGGAAGAACGTGGGTTTTTGATAAGTGGGGAAATGTGTTTTTGTATGGGGATTTGGAGATGGAATAACAACAAGATTTAGTACAGATGGGCGTGCTTCAAAATGTCGCATCCACTAACTATATGTCATGTTTCACAAGGTTGTTGAGGTTGAGTTGATTAAAGCATCTTGTGAAATTAGAGCATTGTTTTTGAATTCATTTAGTATTTTTTCTTACGTTTAAGTCATGAAGCCAAGTTCAATTTTGCAGTATAATTTCGGAATAAAGGTATACAATAGAGCGCATTTGACGCTTTGGAGGCAAGGGGAGGATGGAGGGTTTTGTAATCACCTTCGCAAAATGACAAGAAGCCATCAACCTGCGTAAGCCCTAATTACTAAAAGCCAAAGCCCGACAATATTTGTCGGGCTTTGGCTTTTAGTAATTGACAGTCTCTTTTAACTGTAATATTTCTTGATGTCAATATTCCTCGGCTTCAGTTTTTCTTCGGGAAGGAAAGGCAGTAAAATCTTTAACATTCCCTCATCATAAACCGCTTCAATTTTAGATTTATCTACTTTGGGAGAGATTGGGAAGTTTCTCACAAAGGTTGGTTGGACTGAACCTTTTGGTAACTCTTCATGAATACTTGCACCTTCTGGCTTGTTGAAGACTGTGTACAGCATCAAGTTTCCCATATTGACTTGCAAATGGTAGTTGCTTTCATTCAAAGAAGGAGTTTGGACTTTCATAATAAACCCCTCTTCCGTTCTCTCAAATTCCACATTCGATTGTGCGATGCCACCTCCCATCAAAGAGGCTATCATTGCTTCTTCTGCTAATTCTTTAAATAAGTTTTTTTGTACTTCCATGATAATATGTGTTTGGTTTTTGTAGTCTCTGTCTTTCACTAATGTATAAACAAGAGTTGCTCCAAGGGGAATAAAGCGAGGGCTTTAAGTCAATTTGGCTGAATCAGAACTAAGAAGAATAGTTTTTAAAGACATAATGGCTGTTTTTTCTCTCTGTGAGATTAAAATCACAACAATTCTAAGTAGAGTAGAAATACAGAATAGCTTTCTTATATTTGAATCAACATTTCATTTTAAGTCAAGGGCATTTTGGCTTATTTTGGACTAAAAAATCAGAATCTAGAACATCCAATAATCGAACTAAATCATGGTCGAAAAATTCACTCAACATATTCAAGAAGGATATAAATTCAAAGGCGAATCATTTGTGATTGGCGGAGCAATGCTAGATGGCAAATCTGTACAGGATTTACAGGTGCGGATTCCACTCAAAACATTAAACCGTCATGGTTTGATTGCTGGTGCAACAGGAACGGGGAAAACAAAGACTTTGCAGGGAATTGCCGAAAGCCTTTCAGAAAATGGAGTGCCGACTTTATTGATGGACATCAAAGGCGATTTAAGTGGAATTGCCGCAGAAGGAAAACCGCACACGAAAATTGACGAAAGGCATTCTAAAATTGGTTATCCATTCAATCCAAAAGCCTACCCAACCGAATTGTTGAGTTTGACTGGCGAGAATGGTGCGCAAATGCGAGCAACTGTCTCCGAATTTGGCCCTGTTCTTTTCTCCAAAATATTGGGTTTAAACGACACACAGGGTGGAATTGTCTCCATCATTTTCAAATATTGCGATGACACAGGCTTGCCTTTGCTCGATTTGAAGGATATGCGGAAAGTATTGCAATACATCACAGATGAAGGAAAGGAAGAAATCCAAAAAGAATATGGACGAGTTTCTGGCAGTTCTGTGGGAGCGATTATGCGAAAAATCATTGAGTTGGAGCAACAAGGTGGCGATGTGTTTTTTGGAGAGCGCTCTTTCGATGTAGATGATTTGACTCGGAAAGATGAGGAAGGATTGGGCTATATTTCCATTCTTCGGTTGACAGACATGCAAACCAAGCCTAAGTTGTTTTCTACTTTCATGCTTTGCTTGTTGGCAGAAATCTACGCTTCTTTCCCAGAAGAGGGAGATTCGGGGAAACCGAAGTTGGTTATTTTCATTGATGAAGCACATTTGGTTTTCGAGAATGCTTCTGATGCGCTGATGGACCAACTAGAGCAAATCATCAAGCTGATTCGCTCGAAAGGAGTTGGAATTTTCTTCTGCACACAAAACCCTGCGGATATTCCCTCAGACATTTTGGGGCAATTGGGTTTGAAAGTACAACACGCTTTGAGAGCTTTCACGGCAAGAGACCGAAAGGCAATCAAAATGGCTTCGGAGAATTACCCAATTACCGAGTTCTACGATACAGACGAATTGCTCACTTCAATGGGAATTGGAGAAGCGGCAATTACAGCTTTGAATGAAAAAGGAATTCCCACGCCTTTGGTTGCCACTTTACTCTGCGCTCCACGCTCCAGAATGGATGTGCTCTCGAAAGCAGAGATTGACACTTTGGTAAAATACTCAGACCTGAAAGATAAATATGGCGATGACATTGACCGAGAAAGTGCCTACGAAATGCTGACTGACAAACTGATTCAGATGGCGAAAGATGAAGAGAAAGCAAAGGAAGCACAAGCCAAAGTGAAAGAGGAAGCAAAAAAATCTCGCTCTTCTCGTGGAAAAACTGTGAAGGAAGAAAGCTTCTTGGACTCCATACTAAAAAGCTCTGTGGGAAGACAAGTCGGAAGAACTGTAGCAAGAGAATTGACCCGTGGCTTATTGGGCGTTTTGGGAATAAGTAGTACTAAAAGAAGGAAGAAAAAAAGTACTTCTTGGTTTTAAACAGTAAATATTGACAAAAATATATACGCAATGTAAGTGTTGCTTATGTCGACACTTACATTGCCCATTACCGAATATTCTTGATGAAACGCTATTTTCGTAAAAGTGATTGACTTCAAGTTCAAACAAAACCCAAAAGCAATCTTAGCTTGTCACAGAGTCTGCTTTTGACTCGGGCATGTAGCGTCTTTTCAACTTCCAAGTTACTCGCTGGAGTGCGCTTTCTATTGCCTCACTCCCTCTGTTGATTCGAATTGCTTTCTTGTAATACTTCATGGATTTTTCGAGGTCTTTTGCATAGTACTCATAAATATAGCCGAGTTGATAATACCCTCCATCTATATTTGGATTGTACTCCAATGCCCTATTATAGAACTTTTCAGCCTCCAAATACTCCTTTTTGGCAATATGATACTTTGCTAAACCCAAATTTGCTTGCCAAGAATCAGCATCAATCTTAAGTAGTTTCCGATGCCAAAAAACGGCACTATCAATCTGCTCATTAGCAAGTAATGTGGTAGCAATCTCATATATCAAATCTTTATTTTCTTCGCAATGTCGGGCCGCAAGAGTTCCATAATCAATCGCTTGGTTAACAAACCCGTACTTCCTATAGGTCGCAATTAGTTTGGAGTAGGCATTGGTATAGGAAGAATCTAAGCGGATTGCTTCTTTCAGCTCATTGAAAGCTTGCACAGTATCTTGTGCATCGGCATAAATTGCTCCGTAGAGATAGGAAATGGTGGGTGAGTTTGGTAAAACCTGACGTGCCTTTCTCAAATATTGAATGGAGAGATTGGATTCGCTATTTTCATAGTAGAGCTTACTAATCAGAATATCCAAACCAATTGATTTATAGCCCATTCTTTCTGCTTTTCTTGCAGCCCCCAATGCATCTTGATTTGTCCCCAAGTCTGCTAAGATTACGGATTTTAAAAAATAGAATCTACTTTGGAAACTATCCAACTGAATCGCTGCCTGAACATCTCTCAAAGCAGCTTTATAGTCTTTTTCCTGAAAATGAATTTTTGAGCGTTGGAAATAATAAGTTGGCTTGAGTGAATTATCTGTAATCCGCTCATCCATAAAATTGCCCTGTTTGCTAAATTGCTTATTGGCATCATTGGGTAGCGGAGAGAACGAAGTGTCAGTTACATTCGATTCCCTGCATCCAATAGTAAATAGGCTTAAAAATAGTATAAGATAAATTCCGAATCGCATAGTTTCATTTTTCTCCAATAGTAGAACGCTATTGGGCAGTGCAAATTTCGACATTGTATTCTTATCTACGAAATAGTTACAAAAATAAACAATAGATAATTTAATTAACTTTTTTATGTTTAAAATTTTGACAATTGCTAAATATTTCATTCCTTTGTCCTAAGAAATTCATTTTTTATCTAATACTTTTTCTGATGGAACAAATACAAAATTCACTCAACTGGTTCGAGATTCCTGCTACAGATTTTGAACGCGCTGCAAAATTTTACGGGGCACTTTACGAAACTGACCTCCACACTCAAAAAATGGGCGATGCTGATATGGCTTTTTTGCCTATGGCTGAAAATGGCATTGGTGGGGCAATTGTTAAATGTGCACATTATGTGCCTAGCCAAGACGGTTCAGTAGTTTACCTAAATGGAGGCGCTGATTTACAAAATGTATTGGATAGAGTAGAAAAAGCGGGCGGGAAGGTAACTGTCCCGAAATTCGAAATAGGCGAACACGGGTTTTGCGCTTTCTTTCTGGACACAGAAGGCAATAAAGTCGGATTACATTCAGACAAATAATTGATTTACATTCCTAATCTGGACATTGGAAATATAAATCATCAAAAAATATACTTACTACAACTACTAGAATTTACTACGATACTCTTAAAACGAACAGATAAAAAACAAAAGCCACACAAAATTTTGTTGAAGTTGCGAATTGAATAAAAGCCTTCGGATATTCCGAAGGCTTTTTTATTGGCTTCGCCTTCTATTCAGTCCTGCATCTTTTTCAGACAGCATTTTCTAAACCCAATGGCTTTGCCAGCAATAATCAGAATAAGCAATATTTGCTATTCTTACAGCTAAAGGCTAACTATTTTTGACTATCTGATGTAGCTTTGTGGAAACCTCTCACGAAATACCTCTGAAAATGTATAAGAACTTTATTCGCCCTTTACTTTTTTCTTTTTCCCCAGAGAAAATCCATCATTTTACTATTGACTCCCTAAAGCTAGGGTTCAAAGTCCCCTTTAGCAGAAATATTTCCAAGTCTTATTTTCAGGAAAGCTCTCCTTTGTTGGAACGAGAGGTTTTCGGCCTAAAGTTTCCAAACCCAGTTGGCCTGGCAGCGGGATTTGATAAAGATGCCAAAATGATTGATGAAATGGAGAATTTCGGCTTCGGCTTCGTGGAGATTGGTACAGTTACTCCAAAACCACAAGTAGGAAACCCACAACCTCGCCTTTTCCGTCTTCCAAAAGACAAAGGGTTAATCAACAGAATGGGTTTCAATAATGAGGGAGTTGATAAAGCAGTTGAGAGATTGAAAAACAGAAATTCTAAAATAATTGTGGGTGGGAATATTGGCAAAAATAAGGCAACTCCCAACGAAGAAGCCATTAGCGATTATGAAATATGCTTCAATAAACTATTCGATTATGTAGATTATTTCGTGGTAAATGTCAGCTCACCAAACACGCCAAACCTCCGAGATTTACAAGACAAAGAACCACTCACAAAATTGTTGCAACATCTCCAGAATCTTAATCAGGCGAAATCCAATCCCAAACCACTCTTACTAAAAATTGCTCCCGATTTAACAGACTCTCAACTCGATGACATCATAGAAATTGCCGAAACCACTCAACTTTCAGGGGTCATTGCCACCAACACAACCATTGATCGAGGAAACTTGACAACTTCTAGCCAAGAAATTGGCGAGATTGGAAATGGCGGGTTAAGTGGGAAACCTTTGGCAAAAAGAGCCACAGAGGTAATAAAATATTTGCATGAAAAGTCTGACGGAAAACTTACTATAATTGGAGTCGGGGGGATTCACTCAGCACAAGATGCACAAGAAAAAATAGAAGCTGGTGCAAGTTTAGTTCAGCTTTACACAGGTTTTGTATATGAAGGGCCTTGGTTGGTAAAGGCAATTAACCAGAGATTAAAGAACTATTTTGCTTCTCAAAAAAAATAGCTCAAAGTTGGGAAGTCAACTATTCACGCATAAAAAAACCTTCGAGAAAGTTCTCGAAGGTTTTTTTTCGTATTTATTACTTTTATGAAAGTGTTCTTTTTGTTTCTTTCTGCTCGAAAGCTTCAATCACATCACCCACTTTCAAGTCATGGTAATTTTTGATACTAATACCACACTCAAAGCTTTGTTTCACTTCGCTTACATCTTCTTTAAATCGTTTCAGAGCTAAGATTTCTGCACCATCTTCTCCACCATAAATTACGATTCCATCTCTAATAACTCTAATTTTAGAATTACGCTTAATGTAGCCATCTGTCACATAAGATCCTGCAACAGTTCCGACTTTCGTGATTTTGAAGACATCTCTTACTTCTACATTACCAATAATGATTTCTTCAATATCAGGAGAAAGTAAGCCTTCCATAGCATCTTTCACTTCGTTGATAGCATCATAGATTACTGAGTACAATCTGATTTCAACTTCTTCTCTTTCAGCTAACTTCCTTGCAGAAGGAACTGGACGAACTTGGAAACCAATCATAATTGCATCAGAAGCAGTTGCTAAAAGAACATCTGACTCTGAAATTGGTCCTACTGCTTTATGAATGATATTTACTTCAATTTCATCAGTAGATAATTTCTGTAATGAATCAGATAATGCTTCAATAGAACCATCCACATCACCTTTCAAGATGATATTGAGTTGGTGGAAATTACCTAGGGCAATTCTTCGACCCAAATCACTTAATGTAGTTCGTTTAGTAGCTCGGATAGTCTGCTCACGCATAATCTGACTTCTCTTAGTGGCAATATCTCTTGCCTCTCTCTCAGATTCCATCACATTGAACTTGTCTCCAGCTTGTGGCGCACCGTTCAATCCAAGTACTTGAACAGGTGTTGCAGGTCCTACTTCTTTCATCTTTTGGCCACGGTGGTCAGTCATTGCTTTCACTCTACCATGATAAGAACCTGCCAAAATAGTGTCTCCAATTTTCAGAGTTCCACCTTCAATTAGCACTGTACTTACGTAGCCTTTTCCTTTATCTAAAGAAGCTTCTACAATTGATCCGACTGCATTTTTATTTGGGTTCGCTTTCAAATCCAAAATATCAGATTCTAGCAAAACTATTTCCAGTAAATCATCGACTCCTTGTCCTGTTTTGGCTGAGATTTCTTGCTCTTGGACTTTACCTCCCCAAGATTCTACTAAAACATTCATATTTGATAACTCCGCCTTTATTTTGTCTACGTTGGCAGTTGATTTATCCATTTTGTTATACGCAACCACAAAAGGAACACCAGCCACTTGTGCATGGTTAATTGCTTCTATCGTTTGAGGCATTACGCTATCGTCAGCTGCAATCACAATAATTACAACATCGGTTACTTTTGCACCCCTAGCTCTCATGGCTGTAAATGCTTCGTGACCAGGAGTATCTAAAAATGCCACCCTTCTGCCACTGGGTGTAATCACATCATAAGCACCAATGTGCTGTGTAATTCCACCAGCCTCACCTTCCACAACTGAAGCACTTCGGATATAATCCAATAGTGAAGTTTTACCGTGATCAACGTGTCCCATAATGGTAACGATTGGCGCACGAGTTACTAAATCTTCTTCTTTATCTGGTTCTGCGATTACAATGTCAATTTCCTCTTCAGCAGAAGTAAACTCTACATCGAAACCAAATTCATCTGCAATAATTGTAATTGCTTCAGCATCAAGTCTTTGGTTAATAGAAATAACCATTCCAAGAGAGAACGTCTTGAGAATTACGGTGTTTACATCTACATCCATCAGTACTGCCAACTCACTTGTAGAGATAAACTCTGTTACTTTCAGAATTTGTGCCTCTTTCTCTTCTTGCAACATTTGCTGCTCTCTCTGCTCTGCACCTGCCGCTCTTTTCTCTCTTCTATATTTACCTTTATTTCCTCTTCTTGAGCCGCCAGAACTTGAGCCTCCACCGCTCATTCGAGCCATGGTCTTTTTGTAAGCCTCATCTACTGCTTTTCCAGAAACCTCTTCTTTTTTCTTTCCGCCTCTTGTAGTAGTAGTAGTTTTCTTATCAGTCGATGGAGTCGTTTTTCCTTTATTCTCGTTAGGAATTGGCACACCTTTAGATTTGCGAACTCTTTTACGTTTTCGCTTTTCATCAGAACTTGCACCACCTCTTTTCGCACCGCCTCTCTTCTTCTCTACAGGAAGCTCAATCTTACCAATTACTTTCAAACCTTGAAGTTTGTCTGCTTTGGCTTCAATTGTTTTCTCTGGAGTTGTATTTTCCACTTCCGAATCAGCCTTAACAACCTCTTCTTCTTTAGCAACTACCTTTGGTATTTCCACCTTCGGCTTATTATCTTCTTTTATTGGAGTTTCTTTCTTGGTCTCTGCTTTCTCTTGCTTGATAGGAGTTTCAACTTCTTTCTCTACAGGCTTAGTAGTTTCCACTTTTGCAACAGGAACTTTCTCCACTTCTTTTTTAGGAATCGGCTCTTTCTCTACCTTCACAGGAGCTTGTTCTTTTTTTACCTCTTGTTTCGGAGTTGCTTTAGCTTCTACTTTTGGAGTTTTCTTTTCGGCAGGCTTTTCCTCTTTTTTGGCAATAGGCTTTGTTACCTCTTTTCTGGGAGCAGGTTCAGCTTTCTTTTTTATTGGTCTGCCTTTGCTGTCCAACTCAATCTTGCCAACTACTTTCAAGCCTATTAACTTTCCTGCATCCTCTTCTTTCTTCTCTTTTTCCGCAACAGGCTCAACCACTTTCTCTTCTTTGGCTGGAGCTTCTTCTTTCTTAGCAGGAGTTTCCTTCTTGATTTCTTCCTCTTGTTTCGGAGTTTCAACAATAGGTTTTGTCGCTTTTTTCTCTTCCACTACAGGCTTAACCTCTTCTTTTTTAGGAACGACTACTGCTTTTTCATCAGTAGCATCAAAAAGGTCTTCTTTTTTATCATCCTCACGGTCTCCTTTCGAGTCAATCACAACATTGGCATGGGAGCCACCTATTGTCATTTCTTGCGCCTCTTGCCCGACCTCCATATCTGCTTTGTACTCTTTGATAAGCAGATTGTATTGCTCATCATTGATCTTGGCATTAGGTTTTCCATCAGTATCGAATCCCTTACTTGTAAGGAAATCAGCAATGGTCTTAATGCCCACGTGCAATTTTTTGGCAACTGCCGTCAATCTGTGTGTCTTTTCTGCCATAGAAAGTTATTTGCTTCGCCTATTGTTTGTCAGTCGGCAACCTGTTACCTGGTATATTTTTGCAAAGATACGATAACTATTTTGATTTGTTAAATTTACTTCTGAAGCATTTTTCAGCATCAGTACTCTTATTATGATATCAAACTAAATATTAGCGGGAAATCCAAACTGTTTTCTCACTTTTTTTAGCTGATAAACTATAACAAGAAAGGCCGGTTTTAGACTGCAAACTTTTGGGCGGAAAAGAGAATGAGTTTTAAACCTCTCATTCTCAGGCTCTTAATTCACAGACGGTTTAATACCTTTCATTCTTGTTCAAATTCTTTTTTGAGGATTGTCAAAATATCATCCACACTTTCTTCTTCTAAATCTGTTCTTCTAATCAAATCTTGACGACTCACAGAAAGAACGCTTTTTGCTGTATCCAAGCCTATTTTTTTGAATTCTTCAATCATCCAAGGCTCAATCACATCATCAAACTCTGTCAATTCCACATCTTCTTCATCATCTTCATAGTCATTCAACTCTCTGAAAACATCTAACTCATAATCAACCAGTTTGCTGGCGAGCTTGATATTCTGACCATTTCTACCAATTGCTAAAGAAACTTGCTCTCTGTCTAAGAAAACGGCTACACGTTTCTTCTCCTCATCTATTTTGATTGAGTTTATTTTTGCAGGGCTCAAGGCTCTCGCAATAAACAACTCCGTATTTTCCGTATAATTTATTACGTCAATGTTCTCATTTTGGAGTTCTCTCACAATACTGTGAATTCGAGAACCTTTCATTCCAACACATGCGCCTACTGGGTCAATTCTATCGTCATAAGACTCCACCGCCACTTTTGCTCTCTCACCTGGATCCCGAACAATTTTCTTAATAGAAATCAATCCATCATAAACTTCTGGCACTTCGCTTTCGAAAAGTTTTGCCAAAAACTCTGGAGAAACCCTAGAAAGAATAATCTTAGGATTGTTGTTCTGCATTTCCACTCGTTGCACAATTGCACGAACGCTTTCTCCTTTTCTAAATCTATCTTTTGGAATCAATTCCCCTTTCGGAAGTGCCAATTCATTGCCTTCGCTGTCTCTTAAAATTAACTCACGACTCAGTACTTGATACACTTCGCAAGAAATAAGCTCTCCTACTTGGTCTTTATATTGTTGAAAAAGGAATTCCTTCTCCAAATCTTTTACTTTCTGAATGAGTGTCTGACGAGCTGTTTGTACTACTCTTCTACCGAAATCCTCAATCTTGACCTCTTGTGCTACTTCCTCGCCTACTTCAAAGTCAGGCTCAATTTTAACCGCCTCGCTTAGTACAATTTGGAGGTTTGCATCAATATCTTCCGCATCATTCGCTACAATTTGTCTATATCTCCAAATTTCCAAATCGCCTTTATCCACATTTATAATAATGTCGAAGTTCTCATCGGAACCGTAATTCTTACGAATCATTGTTCTGAAGACATCTTCTAAGATGCGAATGAGCGTTGGGCGATCTATGTTTTTCTGGCGTGCAAATGCCGAAAAATTTTCTATAAGTTCTGACGCATTCATTGTATTCCTATTTAATTACGTGTTTGTTGTCAAGGCTGTGTCCAAAAACGTCCTGTAAAGTACAAGTTGCTACTTAAAAGAAACGAGAACTTTGGCTTGCCTGATTTTATCTAATTCAATTTCGATTTCCTCTGTTTTTACTTTATGCTTAATCTTGGTTTCCTTGGCGATTGTGATTTTGCCATCTTCTACTGCGAGTAATTCTCCTGTTATTGGCTTGTCTTCTCCTTCTAATTCAATCTCCAATCTTCTTTCTATGTTAGAAGCATATTGGCGAACATGTTGAAGTGGAGAACCCACACCTGGCGAAGAAACCTCTAAAGTATAAGCTTCCTCAATCATTTCCTGCTCTTCTAGGATTGTGCCAAGTTGTCGGCTCAAAGAAGCGCATTCCTCAATTGTTACTCCATCATCTCCACTTAAAAGCACGCTTACTTTTCCGCCTGTTTTGGTGGAGACAGTTAAATCTACCACAAACAAACTTTCGTTGTCTGCAATTAAATGCTCGGCAAGCGCTTTTATTTTCTCTTTTAAATCCATCGGTTATCTATTTGAAAAAAGGCATTCTAAAAGAAAACAGGGAGCAAAAGCCCCCTGTTCATAATTTCGCCACATTTCTGAGCGCAAACCTAGCAAAAAACTTCTTAATTGCAAAATCCAAAAAAATGAAGTCATTATTCTGAGTAACTGATGTTATGCACCTCACGTTTTTCGACTCATAAATAAGCTATTTCTCAAAAGCCTCATTTCTGTAGTTTAAGATGAGTGAGTACGAAAAAAAGTCTGAGGAAATTCCCCAGACTTTTCTGTATCAAGTCAAATTACTTATTTCATATCTATTCTTAACCTTTTTTGCTTTTTCTTTCCTTTCTCTTCTTCTTCATTTTTTCCTTCTTCTCTTCTTTCATCTTCTTCCATTCCGCTTTCTGAGTATCATCTAAAAGTGCAACGATTTCATCATTTTGGGCTTTTATAATATCTCTGACCGCTTTTTTCTTGCCTTTTTCATCAGCATATTCTTTTGCTCTTGCATCGGCTACCAAAGTGATGTATTTTGTGCTAATAGCCTCTATTTGGGTAGTTTGAGTATCTGGTAAGTTCAAACGCTCTTTCATTTCATCGAGGCGTTTTCCCATTTTTTCTTCTTTGTTCATTCCTTTACTTTTTCCTTGCGAAAAAGCGGTTGAACTAAAAGTAAACATCAACAATGTGAATATTCCTAAAATTAATCCTGCTTTTTTCATCTTGTTGTTATTTTTGTTTGTTTATTTTGTAATGTACTGTTTAGAGTCAGTCTGTTTAGAGTCAGTTGAGTAAAAAAGGTTTAATTGAGATTAGATTTTTTTTTAAAAAAGTTTGGTTGGATTGAAAATACCGAAACCACTAAATGTGATTTTACCCCAATTCCTCCCAAATCTGCTTGAAAGAATCTAGTTTTTCGTTCGTCTCTCTATAATTAAGCGTTGTTCCGTAGAACAATTTCTCTGACTCGGAGCTGGAGATAAATCCTACTTTATTTCCATTTTTCAAGGTAAAAACCCAAAGCAAGTCTAGTGGATCATCATCATTTTTCTGTTTCACTAAGTTGAGCAATTCCTTTTTCTTAGCTTTCCCACTTTTGAAAGACACCTTTTCCATTGCCTCGTCAAACTCTTTTAACTCTACCTGATAGCGAACATGTTTGTCTTTTAATGCAGAATGGAGGTTCTCACAAAAGAGTTTTTTTGCTGTATCAGAATCATATTTCTCATCAAGAAAAATGTATTGTAAAGTCTCAAACTGCGGTTGCCACAAGTAATTATAATCGAAAGACTCGAAATTAGGCTTATCCAACAAACTGCTTGCATCTTTAATGACTGCGTAGAGATTGATGAAATTATGTTTGTTGTCATTTTCCCAAGAGCGAGACTCTTCTGGAAAATAGTGGAGACGGTGTTTTTTCAAGCTCCTGAGCGTATCGAGAATAAAATCCAAGTAAATACTCGGTGTGTCTTCAATGAGCGAATTGAGTTGCACATCCAATCTGCGTTCTAGCTCTACTCCAAAATGCTTGTTGGTGGTCAGGAAATCAGCAATGAGATTCGGGATTTCCGTTTTGTCTATGTATTGACCGATTTTGTTAGCATCTTCTTTCCCCACCAATTTCCAAACTGGCATCAGCGCATCGAAAATCACTTGAAGTTGAGGGTCTGTATCTCCCAACAGAATTGTGGCATTCTTGAAATCATCTACCGATTCTGTTCCTGTTTCCATCACTTGAACCGCCACAAGTAAACGGCAAAGTGGTTCAAATTCGATTTTATCGTAAACTTGGATGATATTCAGCGAACGTCCAGGATGAAGAATGGCGGAGCCCGCTTCAATCATTCGATAACTTGAACCGCCTAAGCCAATTTTGGCAGCCACTTCATCGGAATTTAGCCCAATTGAGTTTCGCATTTGGTGCAAAACGATCCCCAAAGCCTGAACTAATGGATTCTTAAACGTTTTTGATGATGATGAACCTTTTTTTGCCATGAATTATTTTGCTAAATATATTGTGTCTAATTTCCAGATATTACTTTCTCTAATAAACTCAAAGCTTGTGAAATGATGAAGATGTACATTAACGGAAATCATCATTTTCTCTTTTGTATTTTCAGTAGTATAGGCATTTAAAAGGAATGAATTACTTTCCGTTTTCCCTTTAAGTAAATCTAGTTTTGCAAGGGAGCGCATTCCTCTTTTTGTAGTGTTCTTTGAAATCCTAATTGAGTCTTTGTTTAAAATTAACTGTCTAAACTCAATCCATTTTTCATTTTCAGAAGTACAAGAGATTAGAAACACGAGTAAAACAAACAACAGTCTCATTTTTCCCATTTCTAAATTAGCCTTTAGCCATAAACTTTTTCAACTCTTTCCCCGCAGTTTCTTGCACCTTATTTCGGAGAAACCCACTCCAACCTAATAAAGCTCCTGGTGCTCCTAAAGCCATTTTAGACCATTTCCAAAAATCGAAGTAATCTTTATGCCTGTATATTTTACCATCTTTAAATTCAAATTCTGCTTGGATATGGTTATCGACTCTCCTGCCTGTTTTTGAGAATAGGTACTTCGCATTCCAGTTGCAACTGCCTTTCCCGTTTACTGCTTTCACATTTTCGTAGGTCAGCTTAAAATCCTTGGCACGTTGGCAAAGCATTGTCCACATAGCAACAGCCTCTTCGCCTTTTAGGTTGGGGAAAGCAGGGTCAGAGAATTCCACTTCCGGATGATAGCATTTCGCCATTCCATCAGCATCTAGTTTACTAAAAGCAGTATAAAAATCATTGATGATTTGCTCCTCTTCTTTGTTTTCGTTTTCCATAGTTCATAATGTCAATAGTTTTGACAAACATAACTGTTTTTTGTTGTATTTCTACTTTTAAGCCTTGTATAGGCTGATTTGCAACAAACTATAGATTTGTGGAATTTTTTCAATGCTAGTTCTATTCTTCCTTGGATTCAATTTACTTGCTTCTTCATACGTTTGCTTTCTCTATGGCTTGTGGCTTTGTTTTTCCAATTCTTTAATCTATCTTCATATCGTCCTTATGGCATTTTCCTGTTGTTTTTGGTGTCTCAATAACACAAAAAACAACGGGGAACTTTTTTTAGCCGACTGAGGCTTATTTCAAAGTACTTACCAATAATGATTGATAAAAAGAAAGTTCGTACCATCCGCAAAGTACACCGTTTTCTAGGAGTTTTCCTCGGAATCCAATTCCTTTTCTGGACAATTAGTGGCTTGTATTTCAGCTGGACAGACATTGATGAAATCCACGGAGACGATTTGAAAAACGCTGACTATAAGCTAAAAGCTTTCCATAACTTAGTTGGATTGGACAGTTTGGAAACAGAAGGAATTAGTAAAATTGAGCTTCGGGAGATTGCAGAAAAACCTTATTACTGGATAAATGGAAGTCAACTTTTCAATGCAAAATCTGGCAAACTCAAAAAAGGGGTTTCCGAACAAGAAGCCATTACTGTTGCCAAATCCCAAATGAACAAAAACCTGAAAGTAACTGATTCAGAGCTGATTACAGAAGCTGGGAAGCATCATGAATACCGTGGCAGACCTTTGCCTGCTTATGTTATTTCCTTTGCCCATCCAGATGAAGTGAAAGCCTATGTTTCCGTGGCAGATGGTAAATTACAACGAGTTCGGCATCAAAGTTGGCGCTGGTTCGATTTCCTCTGGATGACCCACACCATGGATTATGAAGGCAGAGACAATATTAATACCTATTTGCTCAGAGCCTTTTCCATTTTGGGCTTAATTACCGTTTTGAGTGGCTTCACACTTTGGGGAGTAACTACTCCAAAGTTTCAGAGAAAAAGGTAGTTGTTCAGAATTGTGTTTCTTTGACAAACCTTTAGTGGCATGAGTTAGTCTTGCTACTGTAAGTAGTCTAACTTAAATATCTTCCTGTTTTTAGTTTTAACAATTTCATTTAGTGAAATAAAATAAATAAAGTGCGCCAAAACACGCATTTATTTATTCCCCGTTCCTTAGATACAAATACAAAAAAACAAATGGTACAACGTGCCTAACTATCTACTATTTAACTCATTTCCTCTAAACCAATATGTTCTCCGAAGACAAGCCTTATTTCAGAATAGAGGATTTAGCATCACTCAATCTGCCGCCAATCATTGTTTGGGCAATCCCCGTAATGCTTTCCTTGGTTTTATTGGAGTATTTTCTGGAGCAGCGTAAAAATAGAGTAACCTATAAAAAGAATACATTTTGGCCTTCCGTGGGAATTGGAGCGGGCAATCTGGTTTTTACTGCACTCAGCCAAGTTCTAGTTTTTACCATTATTCTGTTCTGTTTTAATCTCACGCCACTTTATTTCCCAATCACTTGGTGGTCGTTCATTCTGTGTTACATCGCCTTAGATTTTTGCCGATACTTAGCACACAGAGTCGCACACAGACAACGCTTTTGGTGGGCAACCCATGTTACGCACCATTCTTCCGAAGACTATAATTTTGCAGTTTCTTTTCGGCTTTCGTGGGTGCAACAATTGAAATTAGTCTTCTTTTTGCCAATTGCTTTGGCAGGTTTCCATCCTGTAGTTTTCTTTGTTTGCCACCAAATTGGCGTGTTGTACCAATTCTGGATTCACACCGAAACAATCAATAAAATGCCAAAATGGTTTGAGTTCATATTCGTAACTCCATCGCACCACAGAGTGCATCATGGAACAAATGAACAGTATATAGATAAAAACTTTGGCTCATCGCTCATTATTTGGGACAGAATTTTTGGCACATTCGAGCCAGAAGTAGAACGTGCAACATACGGAATTACCAAACCGATGAACTCCATCAATCCAATCCGCCTTGTCTTCCATGAGTTTGTAGATATAG
>JBLIFI010000034.1:0-18342 GCA_047633715.1 Flammeovirgaceae bacterium | reverse complement strand
AATAGACTCTTGCGTGGGGTGTGGTAAATTGAAAAGCGAGTTTTCTTCTGATAAATAGGAGAGTCTGCGAAATCCAACCTTTTAGCAAATGGGTTTCTACTAAAAAATGGACGATATCAGAAGGATTCTACTTATTATTCTCTTTATTTTTCGGCAATAGAATAGTAAATTTTGTGCCTTTCTCCTCTTCGCTTTCTACTAACAATTCCCCATTATGTTTTTGGACAATTCCGTGGCTAATCGAAAGCCCCAATCCTGTTCCTTTGCCAATGTCTTTTGTGGTAAAAAATGGTTCGAATACTTTATCTATTACTGATTGAGGTATTCCCACGCTCGAATCTTGAGCAATAATGTGAATTTCCTTGCCAAAATCTTTGGTTGAAATTTCCAATTTCCCTTTTGCATCCATCGCATCTATGGCGTTTCCAATCAGGTTCATGAATACTTGATTGAGTTCGCTAGGGTAGCACATGATTTGGGAAAGATGCTTGTCATAGTTTTTAATAACTTCCACGTTCGCCATTTTATTTCTCAAAAGCATCAATGTGGAGTCAATTCCTTCATGAATATCTGCCATATTGTATTCGCCAGCATCAATTCTGGAGAAATCTCGCAAGCCTTTCACTATTTCCGTGGTTCGGTCTGCACCATGCTTAATGTCCTCTAACAGAGCCGAAAAATCTTCTAAGGACTCCTCGAAATCAATTTCAGATTTCAACGTCTTGATTTCTTGTATGCGTTGTTCAAGAGCTTCTGGAGTGAGTTCATCCAAATCTCTGACTTTATCTATCAGCTCTTTCAAGTCTCCAAAAATAACCTCAAGGCTTTAAATTCCACCCGAAACAAAATTGATGGGATTGTTGATTTCATGCGTCACTCCCGCAGTCATTTGCCCCAAAGAAGACATTTTTTCGGATTGGAGCAAGTGCATTTGGGTACTTTTCAGCGTCTGATGTGCTTCTTCCAGTTCCCTTTTTCCATCTTGTTCGTTCTTCAGAACTTTCTCTAGTTCGATTTTCGTCTTCCCCAGGTTTTTGTTGATGGCATGAAGCTCTTCTGCATTTTGCCTCAATTCCTCTTCCGATGCCAATACTTGTTGGTGGGTATTGTACAATTCTTTCTCCCGAGCTTCTAAAACACGTTGCTTTTCCAACTCCAACTTCACAGATTGCTCCAATCTATATTTGAAGAAAAAGAAAATTCCGAAAACCACCGAAGAAACTACGCCCATGTTTAATGCGAAAAATAGCGTGTTTATATTGAATGGCAGATTGAGTGCATATTCCTCATAGAAGTAGGAATCAAGTAAGCCAGTAATGACCACAAGAATGACATACACAACCATCCATTTGGTGGTAACTTTTAATTTCTCAAAAGTCATTGCACCTGCCAAAGCAACCATTGCCCAAATCATCACATTTCCACTAGAGCCAAACCCACCCAATGACCATTGGAACATAAAGGGAAGGAGCATACTCAGAAATACTTGTATGATACTCGCTATTTTAAAGTTTTTGAAAAAGTAGAACCCAGTAAAATTCAATACTGTGAGGACAGTATAGGCATAGGGAATAGACCCAGGCAAGTAAAGCCCATGATAAAAGGAAAGACTTCCCCACATAAGACCACCCAAAGACATAAGGCTTCCCATAATAATGAGAAATTTATGCCTTTCCTTATCCAAATCAGTTGTGGACTCTACATGTCCAATCGAAAAAAAACTATTCATAATAGAAAAAAAAATGGAATGACTTCTAAACTAGTCATTCTTTGCTACCTTATAACACACTCAGCCCTTATTTATTTCATGAGAATGGCTTCTTCAAATTCATGAAAAAATACTGGGAAATACCTCTTGTTGTTTAAACAGGAGAAGGGCAATTGATAAATATCAATTGCCCTTCTCCTTCTTTATATTCTGTTTATTACAATTATTCCGAGATTTTGGTTGGAATACTTGAATAGTTCAGTTTCAAAGCGTTCGCTTCTCTCAATTCTTGCCTCACATCACTAACAATGCCCATTTTAGCATCCCTATCAACTTTGAGGGAAATGGTCATTTTATCTTGCTCAGCTTCGTCAAGAGTGGATCTTTGCATCACAATGAATTCGGGAATGTCATCGGCTACTGCCAAAGCATCATTCAGTTGAATTCTTGGAGCTTCTCCAAACTTATCAGTCTCTTTAGGTGCTCCAATGTAGATATACTTCACTAAAGACTTATTCTCTAACTTCTGAATCTGCGAAGCTGTTGGCAACGCATTCTTTACCATCAAAGTTACTTCACGCATCACGGTAGTTACCATGAAAAAGAACAGAAGCATGAAGATAATATCTGGCAAAGCAGAAGTTGGAATCTCCTGACTGGTCTTGGTTTTTTTTCCGAATTTAGCCATAGTAATTATATTTTGTAACCATTCATTTTAGTTACCACCCGCATCTGAAGGCTCTGCATCTGAAATCATGATTGGGTATTCACCCTTTGCTTTATCATATTTTTCAGCACTTGCAGCCTCATTTTTTCTGTCTGCGGCAATTTTCATAAACTCAATAGGAGTTACTCCTATGTGTTCAGCTCTCAACTCTGTATAAGTTTCTTGTAGAATGTCCCGAACTTTAATATAAATTTCGTAGCTCGTTCCACGGTCAGTTTTCAAAGAAATAACCGCTTTATTGGGACTTTCAGAAGACTCAGGGTTTTGACCTCTGTTGGTAATGAATTTTTTAGTGGCTTTTTTGAGCCCTTTCAATTCCATAGGTTCCTCTTCCACCAAAAGCATGTCGTTGGAGTTAATCAAAACGTTGAACACGTTTCTTTCCTTCACTTTCACATCGGTTTCTTTTTCCACTTTAGGTGGAAGCATTACAGGAATACCTTTATCAGAGGCAATTGTTGTGGTAACCAAGAAGAAAATCAACAACAAGAAAGCAATATCTGCCATCGAGCCTGTATTCACTTCCGCAGAAGGTCTGTTTCCTTTTTTCTTGTTTAACATAAGATTTTATTTGAAGATTTTAGATGCTTCGCCAACGACAATGCTTAGAATAGCAATGGCAGATAAGACATAGGTAGTAGTCAATGCGGCACCAACAAAAGTTGTTACATCACTTGTAATCACTATTCTATTTCCTCCTGATATGTAAACATATTCTCCCCCTTCAGTAATGGCATAGCCAATTACAAAAAGTACGACAACAGCTACAAGTGCTACTAATGGTTTTACCAATTTCCTTGGTTCTTTTATGAGTGTAAGAATCAAATCTAAGAAAACAGCCCCAACGGTTGCTATCACTAAGTAAACGATTCCCAAGTTAATCATGTTTTCAGACATGAATCCCTCTCCACTCATTCCTATGCCCATAAGGGCGAATATTACAAATATTACCACAAGGGTAACTTTGATAATTAAGCCTAGTTTATCCTTCATAACTTTAGTTGGTTATGGTTGAAAAATTATTTTCTACCCAAATTGTGTCTTACCAATACGTCTATCAAAGCGATAGATGCATCTTCCATTTGGTTTACCAATGAATCAACCTTAGATACACAGTAATTGTAAAAAACTTGTAGGATAATTGCCACAATAAGACCCGCAACCGTAGTCAAAAGGGCTATTTTAATACCACCAGCAACCAAAGAAGGAGAAATATCACCAGCTGCTTCAATCGCATCAAATGCGCCAATCATACCAATTACCGTACCCATGAAACCCAACATAGGAGCCAAAGAGATAAATAGTGAAATCCAAACTAGGCCTTTTTCCAACTTGCCCATTTCAACAGAACCGTAAGAGATAATTGATTTCTCAACCATATCGATACCTTCTGAGTATCTCATTAAGCCTTGAGTGAAAATAGAGGCAACTGGTCCGCTAGTCGATTTAGTTACTTCCAAAGCAGCTTCTGGCCCGCCATCCTCTAAAGCGTCTTCTACGCTTCTTACTAATTTTGTAGTGTTTGTAGCTGCCAAGTTCAATGAAATGATTCTTTCAATGGCAATTGCCAATCCTAGAATCAAACAAATTAATACTGGAGACATAAATACCCAATCACCTTGAATAAATTTCTCTTTTATAATTTGAGTCATTGGCTGTTCAGCAACTGCTGTTGTAGCATCTTGTGCCATTGCGGCCGTGTTTACTCCGAAGGTAAGCGCACCCATTGCTAGTAGCGCAAATGATTTTTTCATAGCTAATTGATTAAATTTTCAGATGATTTATGTTTGAAGAATCGCTTTATAAAAGATGTACAGTAGAGAGGAAGGGATTCGAACCCTCGGTACCCTTTTGGGGTACACACGCTTTCCAAGCGTGCGCCTTCGACCACTCGGCCACCTCTCTAATTTTCTTCAAGTCCCCAAAACAACACAAGTTTTTTTAAAATGTGAAAGATTTGGTAATAAAATTTTCATTTTGGACTTATTTAAGAATTGTTTTCACTTCTCCAAGCCCCAAAGTTGGCTAATCTCAACAGCTTACGCAAGTTTTAAGCAAATGAAATTGTTTTAAATCAGGATATTACAGATTTTGACGACTTTAATTTATCCTGTTTCGAGCAAAGAATTAAATATTTCGATAATAGGCGTCTTGAAGGAGGAACTAACAATGTTTTTTTTAACTCAGACTAGAATTAGTCGTAAGTTCCTCAATAAATCATTTTCTAACATCTGTATAACTATGAGCATTGAAAAAGATACAATTTACTTATCAATATGAATTTCATTTAAGCAGCGTTTATTAGGTCGTGTGGCAAAAATTGTTCTTCATTTATTGAATTAAAATTGATTTTTGGGTTATTTACAATAGGCGATTTACGAAATCCAACAAAAAACACAGCTTGTGTAGTATCAATTACTCTAATGACAATTTGTCAGATTGAGTAAAGCTTTGTCTGTGCCTGTTTTACATGCAAGTTTCAAAGAATGTTAAAAATGGAGTTTCTCTGCTAATTCCTAGTTAAAAATTGAACTTGCCCAACAGAATTACCTTATTTTTTGTTAGTTTCATGACTGCAAAACAAAAACAAATTATCACAGACCAAATACATCTTATTATTATGAAAGCAAAAACTAACTTATTTACCATGCTTTTGGCTGCCATTTTGGGCGGAGCAATTGCACTTGGCGGATTCCATTTTCTGAATCCGAATGAGCCAGAAGCCAACAAGTCACTAGAAGAAAATCAGAATATTCATCTTTCTAAGTATTACAAAGAGCCAAAAAATGACGATTATGTTGTGCCAGACGGCTTGAATTTCGTAAAAGCAGCCGAATTGGTAACTCCAGGAGTTGTTCATATCAAAACTTACTATGATGGAAATGCCTCTAACTATGGTAAAGACTCCATGGATGATATGTTGAAGGATTTTTTCGGAGACAGATATGGAGAGCGAGTTGAACCAAAGGATGGAATGCAACAAATGGCATCTGGTTCGGGCGTGATTATTACCGAAGATGGCTACATTGCCACCAACAATCATGTAATTGAAAATGCTACGAGAGTAGAGGTTGTTTTAAATGACAAGCGAACTTATGAAGCAGAAGTGATTGGAACTGACCCAACTACAGATTTGGGATTGCTCAAAATCAAGGAGAAAAACTTGCCTTTCGTGCCTTACGGGAGTTCTGATAAAGTGAAGGTTGGGCAATGGGTTTTGGCAGTTGGAAACCCCTTTGATTTGACCTCGACAGTAACTGCCGGAATTGTGAGTGCAAAAGGGAGAAGCATCAATATTTTGAGAGGAAAAAGTGGGATGTCTATCGAGTCTTTTATTCAGACAGATGCGGCCGTGAATCCTGGAAATAGCGGTGGTGCTTTGGTAGATTTGAATGGGAAATTGATTGGAATTAACACCGCAATTGCCTCAAACACAGGTTCTTTTGCTGGATATTCATTTGCCGTGCCTGTAGATTTGGCAAAGAAAGTGATGGATGATTTGTCTAAATATGGGGAAGTCAGAAGAGCTTTGATGGGCGTGAGAATTCAAGATATTGACTCTAAATTTGCAGAAGATAAAGGCTTGCAAAACGTGAAAGGCGTTTACATTGCCGATGTTTCGCCAGATGGTGGAGCGGGAGAGGCAGGTTTGCAGGCGGGAGATATTATTATTTCTGTAGAAGACGTAGCTGTGAATTCCGTAGCAGCTTTGCAAGAACAAGTCGGCAGAAAAAGACCAGGCGATAAAGTAGATATAAAATACAAGCGAGACGGTAACACAAAAACTGCTAAGGTTGAGCTTAAAGGAGCTAGAGATTACGATGCTGTGGCAATTTCCGATTCCAAATCAATCAACATTCCCAAATTGGGAGCTGACTTCTCTACAATTAACGCAGATGAAAAGTATAAATATGGAATTGATGGAGGCGTGAAAGTGAGTAAATTGACAGATGGCAAACTCAAAAGAGCGGGAATTACCGAAGGTTTCATTATCACAAAAGTGGATAGGGAATTGGTAATTTCTCCCGAGCAACTCCAAAGGAAGCTTTCAAGCATTAACGATGGTGTTTTGATTGAGGGTTATAATAGCAAAGGAGACAAAGAATTTATTGGAGTAGGATTTTAAGTACGTTGTGCTGTTTTAAGAAAAGCCTCTTCTGATAATTCAGAAGAGGCTTTTTTGGTTGGAGATATTTTATGGTAATATTTTATCTACCTGAAACCAAACCCATTCATCAACGATTTTTTGCCAAATCCAAGCACATTCGTATCTTTAAAAAATGATGGAAGAAAATCAAATCCAACCTGTAATCAAAGGCTCAAATACACCCTACTTAGGAATAGGTATTTTGGGAAGTTTGATTGGCACAGTAGGATGGATGGTAGAATGGGAAGTCATGTATTTAATTGGCGGAACGGTGATTTGCCTAGGAGCTGGAATGCAATTGCTGGCAAGGTTCAAAAAAGTCTCTATTTCCGAAGAGGGAATAGAAATAAGACGTGGGCAACTGGGATTTAAACAGAAAATGAATTTTGCCGATATTGGAGTCGTCTATTTGCAAGAAGAAAGAGGAAAAAATGGTCTTTTTCTGATGGAAAAACCATTGAATACAATCCATGATTGGAAGAAAATCAGTTATTTAGAAATTGAAGTCAAAGGGAAGAAAAAATATATTCCCGCTAATGATTTTGAGGACGAGGCATTCAAGGAATTGGTAAGAAGTATCCAACATCATTTGATAGAAACCAATGGCTCATCGAGTCAGAAATTGGGCAAGATTCGGTTGAAAACAATCAGGTATTTGGAAAATGATCGAAAGCTTTGCTCCGATTTGAGAACCTCGGTTTATGAAGCCTGCAAATCAATTTACAAATCGAATGAAACACTTTATACCAAGCAACAAGTAGAAGCCTTTGAGCAAGACAAATCCATTATCTATCACTCAATTAAGCAAGGGAATGTACTGATTTATTTCCAAAAACACCAATTCCTACCCGAAATCAAGCGAGAAAATGTAGAAATGGCAGCTGATTTGGTGGTTACTGCCAAAGAGAATTTGGAAGTGGTCAACTCCAGAATCGCCTCGCACGAAGAGCTTCTGAAGAAACTTGACAAGCTTGCCATTCAAGTTCGGAGCAGAGAGAAATTGCAAGAAGTTGCCGAGAAAATTGGAAGTCTCCAAGAGCGAAATCTCAAGTCTCAAACTCGCCCTGATATAAAATTGGAAGCAGAAGTGATTGAGCAATTTGAGTTGCTGACCGAAAATATCAACCACACCCAAACTTTGGAGAAGAGTATTCTGTTGAAAGAAAACCTCAACGCTTTCCGAGAAATGGAAGAAGGCGAAGAGCGACTTCTGAAAGAGTTGAATAAGAAATTGGAAGAATAATTTTTAGGCAAGACGCTCAAAATCCCATTTCCTTAGGAACGGAAATTAAATAAGATGCTACTTTCTCTTGTTTCTTTTTGGGCTATTCTTCGTTAAAAAAAAATTGCCGTAGCGGTGCTATGCCAAACTTTTTTGCCTAAACTAGCCTCAAAAATAAACTGCGACAAAACACGCATTTATTTATTCCCCGTTCCTTAGCAAACTCTGCACTAAGAAAATGGGGCTTATGAATTCACTTTTCAATCAACTCATTCTAAAGATTCTTTGTCTGGAAAGTATCTCCCTGATTTGGGTCTCCAGTTTTGAAACCTTTTGTAAACCAGCGCATTCTCTGCTCGGAAGTTCCGTGCGTGAAACTCTCTGGCACAACATAACCTCTGCTTTGCATTTGGAGACGGTCATCGCCAATTGCTCTTGCCGCATTCAAAGCCTCTTCAATATCTCCTTCTTCCAAAATATCGTTCATTTTCTGTGCGTGGTTTGCCCAAACTCCCGAAAAGAAATCGGCTTGTAACTCCAACCGAACCGATAAATCGTTGTAAACTGTTTTGCTCACTTTCCCTCTCTGCGAATCTACTTGGCGAGTGATTCCGAGCAAATACTGAACGTGATGAGCAACCTCATGGGCAACTACATACGCCATGGCAAAATCTCCTGGTGCACCAAATTTGTTTTTCAAATCGCTATAAAAACTCAAATCTATGTAGAGTTTTTGGTCGCCTGGGCAATAGAATGGGCCTGTTGCCGAACTGGCAAAACCACAGGCAGAATTCACTTTTCCTTCATAAAGCACTAAAACTGGTTTCTGGTAATTTTTGCCCATTTGCTCCCTGAATAATTTTGTCCAGACATCTTCTGTGTCCGCCAAAACCACTTTCACAAAAGCCGCCAGTTCATCATCTGCCCTTGCGTTTTTAGGCGTATCCACTACCGATGTTTCTTGAGTCATATTCTGTTGTGCAGCACCCAAAAACTGCTGAATCATTGGGCTGTCTCTGAAAACATAGCCTAGAATCATGAATATAATCACTCCGCCAATTCCCATTTTTTTTCCACCTCTGCGCACGCTACCTCCTGAACTTCCGCCACCTCTGTTATCTTCTACATTAGAACTTTGCCTTCTTCCTTTCCATTTCATATCGTTTGTTTTTTTAGATTCTTAATTTTGTTTATGGATTTTTCTTATCAAATCATCTAAATTATAAAAAAGTTAGAGATTGTACTGAAACTCGTATTCAAATTGACACTTTTCCTGCAAACTCCTTTATATTTAGAGTATAAATCAAAATTCTGAAGAAAAATAGTTTGTTTGGATTTAGTAACAATAAATCTTTCTAAATTCTCCAAACCTTTCGGAACAGACCTAGAAAACAACCTCAAAAATGATTGACAAACTAATTTCCACTGGTGTAGTGAGTGAACTCCGCTCATTGGTAAGAGACAATGATTTGAGTTTGGCAACTCGGCTTTTGTTGGATTTCATTACCGATGCCGATTTGAGTAAAGAATATTTCGATGAAGCGCTCGTGCTTCGGGCAAAGTTCAACCAAATAGATGAACTCGCTGGAGAAGAGCGAAAACAAGCTAGAAAAGACTTCGAGGTCAAATTCTCCGAACTGCTCAACGAAATTGGCGGAAAAGAAGAGATTGTTGATATCGGAGACACTCCACAAACTGCGGAAGAAATCATTAAACGTCCGTTGATTTCCGCTGGGGCAATTACCAATTACAATAACCTTGTTTTCCAAGCAGAAAAAATTTCCAAGCAATATAAAAACACCAAATTCCGCTTGGCAAATATTGATTTGGAGATGAAAGTAGGCGAACTGACTGGTGTGGTTGGAGAGAATGGAAATGGAAAAACTACGCTCCTCCGAATTGTAGCGGGAGATTTGGCAATTACCAAAGGCAAGATTTCCTATCCGCACATTGCAGATAACACCAATGATTGGTACAAAATAAAGCAAAATATTGCCTTCATTCCCCAGCAACTCAAAAAGTGGAATGGTTTACTGAAAGACAACCTCCATTTCTCGGCCGCCAACCACGGAATTTACGGAAAGGAAAACGAAGAAATGGTAGATTTTATCATTCATCGTTTAGGCTTAACCAAATACAAAAATGCCAAATGGGGAGATATCTCTAGTGGCTATAAACTCCGCTTCGAGTTGGCTCGTGCCTTGGTTTGGAAGCCGAAACTCCTTGTTTTGGATGAACCACTCGCCAACCTTGACATCAACGCAAAATTGCTTTTCATGCAAGATTTACGCCTGATTGCCAACATCCGAAAACATCCAATCTCCATCATTCTCAGTTCCCAACAACTCCATGAAATTGAAAGCGTGGTAGATAATATTATGTTCCTGAAAGAAGGAGATGTGATTTACTCTGGCTTGGTCAAAGACTTTGGCGAAGACCGAGAAAATAACACCTTCGAGTTCGCTGGCAATTTCACGAGAGAAGAATTGTATGATTTACTAGAAAAATTCAATGGCGTTTCCATAGAAGATACTGGGCAATCTTTACTCATCCACACTCCAAAAGAAGTGGAAGCTTCAGAATTACTAGTGGCAATTTCAGGCTCTAAAAAGGTTGATTACTTCCGAGATATTAGTAAATCGACACGGAAATTATTTAATCAGTAGGATTGAAGTAAAGGAAAAACACTAACTATAAAATTGTGGGAATATTAGACCTGTTCAGAAAGAAAAAAGAACCTTTGACTCTTCTCATAGAAGCCAAAGAGGAAATCAGTTTACAAGTTGGCGAGTTGAAAGGGTTATCGGAAAAATTACAAATGCAGGTTGACTCGCTCGCTCAACTATCGGAAGGTAGTTTTGAAAGCAAACTGAGTAATACACATAATTCCCTTGAAAAAAGTAGAAAAGCAATTTCTGAAGTTCATGCTATTCTATCAGATTTCAGCTATTATGAGTCTCCAAAAAATGATTTTGAAGAGCAAGCTCGAATTGTAGGAATGAATTTGGGTGCGCTCAATGCAGTAATTGAAATGGAATTAAAGGATTCCAATAGTCACATGAAAGCCTTTAATAAGTTTTGCACAAATATTACTAGCTGTATGGCAGAATCGGAGTCGCTCATTGAATCAATGCCACTCTTATCTGAAAAACTATTGTCTCTGAATACAAAAATTGATGTGGTTATTTCTGATTTGGAAACTCGGGAGTCTAATTTAGAATCTTAGGCAGTTGGTGCTTTTTTTCGTAATAACTTCTTGATAAATATCTTTTGGCAACCTGTTCTGTGGGTTAAAAAAACTCAGCGCAGAACCTGAACCTTCCAGCTAGAAAGCAAGATGTTTTTAATTTGTTAGTTTTTAGCTCTAATTCGAACTTTGGCAGGTCGTGCTGACTCTCCCAAGTTCCCGATTTATTCCTCTAGCAAATAATTATCTCGCTCATGAAATCTCACCTATTCTGTGGAGTTTCCAAACTAATCCAACATCTCATCTCTTACCAACAAAATAGACTTTTCAGACAAGTGACTGTGATAAGACGAATAAGGATATGCGTCTGGATTCGCAGGATTGATAGATTGGGTAAACGGGCCCCATCTGGCGCAAGAGTTAGCGTAGCCCTCTTGTGCCTTTTTTTCCTTCCAGTCTTCAGACTGGAAGGGTATTTCGTTAGCTTTGATTGAATACATAGACTTCTTATACCTCTACAAACCACAATAAAAACGCATTCAATTTTGGGCAAGAGTCAATTGGACTGATTGGATTTCCAAATCTAAATCCTCCCAAATGGTTTCTACGAATTGCCAGTTGCCCAAAATTGGCGGAAGAAAAATAGAACTTATGAAATTTGGCGATTATTAGACGTTGTTGCTTCTCATCAATTGTCGCAGTTGGGAAATCCAATTAAACTCTTTGCTTCAAAATCAAATCTTGGTAAAAAAAACCGAATTTTTCTTACACCGCTGAATCTTGTTATCTTTGGAACTTTGTTTTGAGTATTAGTCTCATAGCAAGTTCAAATACATTATAAAAATACATGGCTCGGTTGGCCCAAATAGGAGGTTTATAGATAAAAATCAAAATGAAACCAACTCTATTACCTTTATTACTCGGTTTACTCTCTTTCAAAACCCAAGCACAAAGCAAAAAAGTGAACTGGCTTTCCTTCGAGCAATTGACGGATAGCATTCGCTCCAATCCGAAACCTATTTTGATTTTCATTCATACAGATTGGTGCAAGTTCTGCAAAATGCAAGGCAAAAATACTTTTGGAGATGGCGATTTGGCAAAGTCCTTAAATCAAGATTATTATGCACTCCAACTGAACGCAGAAAATAAGGAAGATTTAAAATTCCTCAATCGAGTTTATAAATCTGACCTGAACAACCACCATGAACTTGCTAATTATTTGGGAAAGGAAAATGGGGAATTAGCTTTCCCTACCACGGTTCTGCTCAACCAAAATTTTCAACTCAAAAAGCGTTTGGTTGGATTTATCAATTCGGAAGATTTACTCGGGGAATTGTAGATTTGGTTTCAGTCTAATCAGAATGAAAGATTCTGTATGTAGCTGACAACCTCTTGGTTGTCAGGATATAATGAGCGAGTCTGGCAAGCAAGAGCTTGCTAGCTACATAAAAAATGAATGAAGTAAAAAAAGAGGTTGGATTTATAAATCCAACCTCTTTTTTTACTTCATTCGGCTAAAGTCGATTATACAATCTTAGCAAAACTCATCAAAAACAGCCACTAAATGGTTGCCAATCATTTCTGCCGAACGACCTTCAATGTGGTGTCTTTCTACGAAATGAACCACCTCGCCATCTTTGAAAAGGGCAATAGATGGAGAAGAAGGAGGATATGGCAACATGAATTCACGTGCTTTCTCTACCGCTTCCTTATCGACTCCAGCAAATACTGTAGCCAATCTAGATGGTTTCTTTTTAGTGTTCTGGATTGCCCATTTTATACCTGGTCTGGCAGTTCCTGCTGCACAACCGCAAACAGAATTGATTACCAACAGAGCCGTTCCTTTTTGGTCAGCCAATAAGCCTTCTACAGCAGAAGATGTATTTAAATCTTCGAATCCTTCAGTCACCAATTCTTGTTTCATTGGTGCAGTCAAATGTTCTGGGTACATAATTTAGTATTTAGTATAAGGTAATTAGTAATGAGTATATCGAATCCGATTACTTTATATAAGGTTCGTAATTCTATGAATTATCCGAAACCACTTTTCAATAAGAAAAGTTTCTTTTTGACCTAGACATTGAGTTCTTTTATCTAACATCTCATGTCTAAAATCTAATATCTTCTATAAAAACCCCAACTCTAATTGAGCCGCTTCCGACATCATTTCCTGTGTATAGGGCGGGTCGAATGTCAATTCAATCTGAACTTCATTAATTCCCTCAACCTCTTTAATTCGTTGCTCTATCTCTCCAGGAATTTCCTCTGCCGATGGGCAGGATGGAGAAGTTAAAGTCATAATTACATGCACATTGTTGATTGGGAATACTTGAATTTCATAAATCAAGCCCAATTCATACACATCTACGGGAATTTCTGGGTCATAAACGGTTTTAATCGCTGCAACCACTTTCTCCTTCAAATCTCTTTCTTGTTCTGTCATTTTGTATCAAATAAATAACGCTTATTTTAACTTATTTGCTTTTAAAGCGAATGAGTCATAAATCTTTCACGGCAGTTCCCGTGATTTTAATTTTCCCTCCAAAAGGCAATACCTCTGCCTGATATATTGTGCGTGCAGGCCTTTTCCCTTCTGGAAATAATTCTATATATAATTGATTGATTTCAGGTAAATCTTTCAAATTATCAAAAGCAATATCAATGAAAACAACATCTTCTTTTATAAAACCAGCAGCCTTTACAGCAGCAAAGAAATTTGAAAATGCGAGCATTCCTTCTTCAATACCTGTTCCAGAAACATATTCTCCATTTCCATTTACTGAAAGTTGCCCACTCACAAAGCACATATTGTTGACAACTACCGCATGGCTAATCGGATTAGACCATTTAGGAAGTTCTTCTCCTTCTGAAATATATTTCTTCTTTCCCATAGAGGACTTTCTGCTCTTCATTTAACCTAATTTCGCTTGATAAGCCAACGCATAAAGTTTCATTTGCTTAATCATAGAAGCCAAACCATTAGAACGAGTCATGGAAAGCATTTGATTCAAGCCCACTTTCTCCATGAAAAATAACTCAGTATCTAAAATCTCTTGTGGAGTTCGGTTGGAGAGAATGCGAACGAGCATAAAGACCAAACCTTTCACCATAATCGCATCGGAATCTGCCTTAAACTGAATGAATTTGTCATCAGCCAAATCAGTAGCTAACCAAACCTTTGACTGACAACCTTTGATGATGTTTTCATCTACTTTTTTGCTTTCCTCCATAGTCTCAAGACTTTTACCGAGGTCTATGATATAATTATACTGGTCGTTCTTATTGTCGAACAAAGAGAACTCCTCAATAATTTCATTCTGTATTTCTGTTGTAGTCATTTGTAGTCATCTCTTGAATTACGAATTACGATTTTTGATTTACACATTCAATAAAGCTTGTACTTTAGCGATGTTCTAAAACTGATAACTGCTCATTGAACTCTATTTCAACATCTTCACAGCTTTCTTCACAGCTTCCACAAAAACACCCACTTCTTCTTTTGTGTTGTACATCGCAAAAGAAGCACGAGCAGTTCCATCAATTCCGAAACGCTTCATAAGCGGTTGCGTACAATGATGTCCTGTTCGGATGGCTACTCCATTTGCATCGAGCAATAAGCCTAAATCATAATGATGAATTCCTTCGATGATGAAGGAAATCACGCCAATTTTCTCTTTTGCTCTGCCTATAATTATCAATCCTTCAATTTCTTTCAATTTCTCCTCAGCATATTTCAGCAATTCCTGCTCATGTTTGGCAATGTTGTCTCTCCCAACTTCATTCACATAATCCAAACCTGCACGCATGGCAATTGTATCGCCAATATTCGGAGTTCCCGCCTCGAATTTGTAAGGCAAATCGTTGTAAGTCGTTTTCTCGAAACTTACTTCTTTAATCATTTCCCCACCACCCAAATAAGGAGGCATACTATTCAAAATATCTTTCTTTCCGTACAAAACTCCCAAACCAGTCGGTCCATAGACTTTATGCGCTGAAAAAACATAGAAATCGCAATCCATCGCCTGCACATCAATGTCGAAATGCGGGCTAGATTGTGCTCCGTCAATCAGAACAAGTGCATTTTTGGCGTGTGCTTTCTCAATTATTTGTTGGATTGGGTTGATTGTGCCCAACGAATTGGAAACATGCACCACAGCAACCAACTTGGTTTTATCTGTCAGCAATTTATCGAATTCATCCATCAGTAATTCTCCTTCGTCATTGATAGGAATTACTTTCAGAACTGCTCCTTTCTCCTCACAAAGCATCTGCCAAGGCACAATATTGGAGTGATGTTCCATGGTGGAAATGATGATTTCATCTCCAGCCTTTACTTCTTGCCTGCCGAAAGTGGAAGCCACCAAATTGATTCCCTCAGTCGTTCCCTTCGTAAAAATCACTTCCTCCAAAGAGCTTGCATTGATAAATTCTTTGACAGCTACACGGGTTTTTTCATATTCCCCAGTTGCCTTATCCGCCAAAGAGTGCGCACCACGGTGAATATTTGCATTGTAGCCATTATAGTAACCTGTAAGCGAATCAATCACTGACTTTGGTTTCTGAGAAGTAGCTGCATTATCAAAATACACCAATTTATGCCCATTTACATTTTGGTGGAGAATGGGGAAATCTTTTCTTATTTTATCTATATCCAACATAATATTATAGTCTTTAGTAGTAAGTCCGAAGCCTTTAGTAAAAATTGCCAATTCACAAATTCTCTAACTCGCTATTTCATTTTACAAAGATAATGACCAAAGGGCAATTATTTGTACTAATTCTAAATAAGCTAACCGCAAATTGGGGTTCTTGTTTTGCTTTTTTGATTGGAATTCATGATTTAGCAATATTATACTACACTTTGGCGTTTTAATCTTACAATGTTCTTGTCTTTTTATTAGAATGTTTATATTTGTGATTATTATTATAAATAGTACACAGTTAGCAAATCCAATCCTTACCCTTTTTAATTTGAATAGAATGATAAAAACGCTTTTCCTAGCTTTAATCGTTGTCGTATTGTCTTCTTTTGGTGTAAAAAGCCCTACTTTCTCACTTTCAGATAGTAGCGTACAAATTGGTGCAGTTTATACTTTGAAGAAAAAATTCAACAAATATTCCAATAATATTTCTGATGGATTAAAAGAAGAACTGGATGCAGTCTCCAAATTCCTATCTAAAAACTCCAACCTAAAAGTGGAAGTGAGTGTACACTCAAATGAAGAAAATTCTGACATTACTACTGCCGAACGAGCCAGAGAAATTGAAAACTATCTGAAAAGGCAAGGTGTGAAAGGAAGTAAAATAGTTACGATTGGATATGGAGATAAACGCCCAGTAATCACTCAAAGAGAGTTATTCAAATTCAAAACTCTGGAGGGGAAATTGAAAGCCAAACAACAAAACAGCCGAATAGAAATGAAAATTTTAGATATAAAATAGAGGAACTTCAAACAGAATGTAGAGGCTACTTTCGAGTAGCTTTTTTTCCCTCCTTCAAGAAGACAGCATTCAATTGGATTATTATGGAAATCTAACCAGCAAAGTCCTTCATCAAAGGCAATGCTCCAAATCGCCCACTCAAATACCATTTATCGAAGGGAATAGAAGCTCGAACTTTATCGAATTCAAATTCACTCAGAGCATAAATATTACTCCCTCCAAAATGGTCTTTCTCCACAAACCAGATTTGGTCTCTGCGGAAGAGTTCCGATTTCAGCATGGAAGTATCGTGGGTCGAGAATATGAGTTGTGCATTATGTTTATTCACTTCGGGGTTGTGAAATAACTCAATTAGATATTCTGTCATCAGAGAATGGAAACTAATATCAAGTTCATCTACAAAAACAGTCCTTCCCTCTTCAAGTGCCTGAAAAAGAACTCCGCCTAAACCATACATTTGCTGTGTTCCCTTAGACTCTTCGGAAAGGCTAAAAGCAGTTTCTCCCACCTGCTCGCCATCTTCAAATAATTGATGAACTGTAAATGGCGCATAACTTGGGGAAGCACTCAATGGCTCAGAATCAGTTCTTCTCAACTCAATCTTCTGAACTCCAGTATCTGCATAATTAAGTAGCACATTCATTTTTTCTTGGAGTGCTTCGTTTTTAGAGGTAAGCGAAGACTGAACGGTTCTTTTCAGCAATCTGTGAGATTGGCTCGTATCTACAATTAGGAATTTATGGAGTGATTGGTAAACCACCCCAAGTTGTTTGTGATTGCTATTGGCGGCTTTGGAAAGAAATAAATGATTGGGTAGGAGTTGGCTCTCAATAGATTTTTTCGCGCCTTTCATGGCTTCCCCAAAATTCATAGCTTTCCCTTTCTCTCGCTCAAAAAACTTAGCTTCTTTCTTTTTTGGAAAGAAACTCAACGACTCACTCAGTATTTCCGAAGCGTTGAATGAGAATTTATATAAATAGCGAATAGTATCAGAGGCAATGAATTCCAATTCGCAAACAGTCGGTTTGTCCAAGTACTGTTTATCTAATTTGAAAGGTTTGTAATAGCGGATTTGCTCACCCAATTTCACATCGGTAGAGTTATGGATAAATTGTGTCATGATGCGGATGGCATCGAGCAAGTTACTTTTGCCTGAACCATTTGCGCCATAAATCACCGCAGATTTGAGTAAACCTACTCCGTCTCTTGTTTTGAAGGTGTGTTTTTTATGTTCACGCACTTTCGTTGCAAACATACTAAAAGTCTGCACATCCCGAATAGACTTGAAATTTCCTATTGTAAAATCAATAAACATATCAAATAAGGGTTAAAATCGTGAAAAACACACTAAAATACTTATTATTTACGATATAACAACCATAATTGTTCTGATTTTCTGCTGAAAAACAAAAAAATAACTTTTGGTTTTCTAGTAATTTGATGACTCTCCGATGGGAATTACCTTCAATTCGTCAAGTATGACATTTTTACTCATTTGAACGTAAAATATCATATAAACTCAATCCAAAAGTCGATTTCACAATTCTGCCAACTGATTAATCCAACTAACAAAAAAACCTGTTCAAAATGAATGAACAGGTTCTTAAAAGTATTCGGCTTTGTAATCACATCTTATTCTTTTTCCATACGTAACGTACCGCCTTTCGTATTTGCCAATTTACCGAACCCGAGAGACCTCATCGCCATACAGACTTGCGCACTTCTCGCTCCACTCTTACAATACACATAGTAGCTCGCTTTCTTATCTAACTCATCTACTTTCGTAATGAAATCTGATGTCGAAAATCAATGGTTAAAGAATTGGGAAGCTGTCCTCCTTCTACCTCTTCAGGAGTTCGTATATCGAGCAAAACTGCATGTGGGTCTTCACGCATTTCTTTCTCAAAAT